>JACMJX010000228.1 GCA_014380425.1 Chitinophagaceae bacterium
GCTGCGGAAGGCAAGCTTTCGGCTTACCTTAACTATGTAGGCGGAGAAGATCTTAGCGGTGCAAACGGTAATCAAGTGGATGCAGTTATCACGGGAAAGGTGTCTGATAAATTTAGTATCGGGTATAACGGTACGGTGAAATTTGTAAAAACGAATGATGACAATTCTGATTCATGGTGGGCTTCTGCGCTTTATATCAATGTTGATCCTTCCCCTAAACTAGGCCTTACGCTAAGAGGGGAGTATTTCGATGATAAAGATAATGTCACAGGAGCTTTCGGTACCAGTATCATTCAAACAACGCTTTCTTTTATCGTAAAACCAACACCTGGTCTTATTATAATGCCAGAATTCCGTTTAGATGCTGCAAAGGATGAATATTTTCTGAAAAACAGCGGTGAAAGCACGAAGAGTACGGGTTCTTTTATACTTGCTGCCATAGTGAGTTTTTAGAATTGAGGATCAGGTATTACATTCACGTATTGATACTAATTTCAAATGCCTGAAAACGAAAAAAGCGCGGAGCATTTCCTGGAACTGATCCGAAGCTCCCGACGCGGTAAGTTCAAGATATACATTGGCATGAGCGCCGGTGTCGGTAAAACCTACCGTATGCTTCAGGAGGCGAGAGCGTTGCTTCGCAATGGAGTCGACATAAAAATCGGCTTCATTGAAACGCATAACCGGTCAGAGACGCATGCGCTGCTGGATGGGCTGCCGGTGATACCGAGGCGCCGCCTTTTTTACAAAGGAAAAGAGCTGGATGAACTGGATGTGCAGGCTGTGATCAATCTTCATCCCGAAGTGGTGATCGTCGACGAACTGGCCCACAGCAATATAGAAGGCAGCAAAAACGAGAAGCGGTGGCAGGATGTAATCGAAATTCTGGATGCCGGCATCAATGTGATCAGTGCGGTAAATATTCAGCATATAGAAAGCCTGCAGGAAGAAGTAAAGGGAATTACGGGAATTGACGTTGCTGAGCGGGTGCCCGATAGTATGCTGCAGATGGCCGACGAGGTAGTGAACATCGATATGACGGCCGACGAACTTATAGCGAGATTGAAAGAAGGCAAGATCTACACCCAGGACAAGATTGCGATAGCCATAAAAAACTTCTTTCAGCCGGAAAGAATATTACAGCTTCGCGAACTTGCTTTAAAGGAAGTGGCCAGCCAGGTAGAGCGCAAAATTGAAACGGAAATGCCGCGCAGCGGACATTTGCGGGGTGAGAAATTCCTGGCTTGCATTAGCAGCAATCATGAAATAGCAAAGCGGGTAATCCGGAAAACGGCGAGGCTCGCGGCTTATTACCATTCGCGGTGGTATCTTCTTTATGTACAAACGCCGAGAGAAGATGGCGATAAGATAGGGCTTGCCGCGCAACGGCATTTAATCAATAACTTTAAGCTGGCGACCGAGCTGGGAGCGGAAGTTATAAAGATTAAGCAAAATAATATCGCCAAGGGGATCATTCAGGTGGCAGAAGAAAAAAAGATAACAACGATCTGTGTCGGTAAACCACATCTTTCCCTGATGGGAGTGATCCTGAGTACCGCAGTTTTCAATCAGCTGCTGAATAAATTATCGGAATCCGACACGGACATTGTAATACTATCATGACATGCGCCTCAAAACAAAATTAAGTATCGGAATAGGGTTTCTTTTTATAGTGATACTGATCTTCGGTATCCTTGGCCTCGTATCTATCAACCAACTGAAAAACAATTCGAGGCTGATCCTCCAGAACAACTACGAAACGCTTGTTTACAGTAATAATATGATGAAGGCACTCGATAAATCTGCCGACACTTCCTTTCTGCGTATTTTCGAAGAGAACCTCAATCTGCAGGAGAACAATATTACCGAGCCCGGCGAAAAGGAAGCTACGCTGGCAGCCCGCCGCAACTTCCAGGCCCTACAGGTTCAACCTCTGAACGACTCGCTCAAAAGGGCCATAAGGGAGAATATACAGGTAGTAAATGAATTGAACCAACAAGCCATTTTCGGGAAAAATAAAACAGCCGAATCTACCGCCGAAACGGCAAGTACCTGGCTACTGGTAACATTCTCCGTGCTTGCGTTGATCGCGTTCACTTTAACTGTCAACTTTCCTGGGGTTATAAGCGAGCCCGTAGCAGCCTTGTCTGAAGGGATCGCTGCCATCGCTAATAAAGATTATAGCAAAAGGATTCATCTCAAGCAAAAAGACGAATTCGGGGATCTTGCCAACACGTTTAATAGCATGGCCGAGAAGTTGGATGAGTATGAACATAGCAATCTGGCTAAAATTAAATTTGAAAAAAGCAGGATTGAGACCATCATCAACCAGATGAAAGACGGCATCATAGGGCTCGATGAAAAGAGGAATGTACTGTTCATCAACGAGGTGGGTCAAAACTTACTAGGGTTGAAGGAATACGAAATCGCCGGGAAGTATGTAGCGGATATCGCATTGAAAAACGATCTGATGCGTACCCTTCTCCAGGATGAATTGAAGAAGGACCTGAAGATCTATGCAGATGGTAAAGAAAGCTATTTCAATAAGGATATATTAAACGTTATAAACGGCGGGGAGGTAGTGGGGCAGGTAATCATTCTCAGGAATATCACCCCGTTTCATGAACTGAACGAGGCAAAAACGAATTTCATTGCAACGGTTTCTCACGAACTGAAGACCCCTATTTCTTCTATCAAGATGAGTCTTTTACTGCTGGAGAAGCAGACCACCGGCGACATCAATAGCGAACAAAAGCAGTTGATAGAAAGTATAAAGGAAGACAGCAACCGCTTGCTGAAGATAACAGGCGAACTGCTGAACCTCTCCCAGGTAGAAACGGGCAATATTCAGCTAAGCATTCAACAAAGCGATCCCTATAAGATACTCGATTACGCCCTGGAAGCAGTGAAAGTAACGGCGGAACAAAAGGGGGTCAGCCTTAAAATAGCGGCCGAAACCGGCCTGCCTCAGGTGAAAGCAGATCTGGAAAAGACAGCCTGGGTACTGGTGAATCTGCTTACAAACGCGATTCGGTACTCCCCAGAAAACAATGAAGTTCAGATTGAGGTGAAGAGAAAGGATAATGCCATTCTATTTGCCGTCAAGGATGTTGGTAAAGGAATAGAGGCGAAATACAAAGATAAAATCTTCAACAGGTATTTCCAGGTTCCCGGCAGCAGCAAATCGGGAACAGGCCTGGGCCTTTCCATCAGTAAAGAATTCATAGAAGCGCAGGGAGGCTCCATCGGTGTTGAAAGTGAAATAGGTTCCGGTAGCCGATTTTACTTTGAACTTTCTACCTGAATTACCTTCCTCTGCCTGTTGCTTTCAAGGGCCAGTTCAATGATGCTTATTACATTTCTTGCTTCTGTAGTTAGTACCGGAGCCGGTGCGCCTTCTGTTATGGCCTTATGAAGGCTATTGTAAAATGCCAGGTAATTGCCAGGTTCTGTAGTTACATGTTCTTTTACTACGGCGCCATCTACTTCTGTATGCAGCAAGCCATCTGCGGGCTCCGCCTCCCTTCCCCAATCCGGGGCATCGGGGGTTTCGTGGGCTTGCAGCCTGAGTTCCTGTGTGTCTGACCTTTGTTTCAGGAAGCTGCCTTTAGTACCATGCAACACATACGCGGGCAATGGTTCCCGCACCAGATAGCTGCTTCTCAGCCTTACCCTTAAGGAAGGATAATACAAAAGAATTTCGAAGTAGTCATCTATCTGCGAGCCGGGGCGCAGCATTTCAAGATCTGCGAAAACGGCCTGCGGCATTCCGAACAACTGGAGGGCCTGGTCGATAATATGAGAGCCCAGATCGTAAATGGTTCCTATGCCCGCGCCGGGAGTTTCTTTATGAACTTTAGCACTTAGCATGGGATTATAACGGTCATAATGTATTTCTGCTTCTACTATCTTCCCCAGCAAGCCTGTTTGTACCATATTACTTACAGTCTTAAAGTCACTATCCCAACGTCGGTTCTGAAACACGGTAAGTACTTTGCCTTTCTTTTCGGCAAGCTGTATCAGTTCGTCTGCCTGTAGAACGGACGCCGTGAAGGGTTTTTCCACTACAACATGCTTTCCAGCTTCAAGAGCTTTGCGGGCAAAATCAAAATGAGTGGAATTAGGGGTATTTACTATCACGAGGTCTATTTCTCCTTCACCAAGCAGTTCTTCCAGGCTACGGTACGTAAGGATACCCGGATGTTTGGCTGCTGCGAGATTCTTGGTGCGTTCCAGAACGGCATAAAACTCGAAGCCGGGGTGAATACTGATGAAAGGTTCGTGAAATACCCATCCACTCATGCCATAAGAGAGGAGGGCGGTCTTAATTTTATTCTGCATCGTTTATTGACTATAGATATTTATAAATCGCCCGAATTTATTGAATAAATTGAATGATCGGATTCCAAACCTGGAAATGGGGATATTTCATCGAATATAAAAGCCATCCATGAACAATAGAATAATTCAGGTAAGCGTTTGTAGGTACAAGTACCTAGTTCACCATTAATGCGCCCATACCTTTAGTAACATGATTTATGAACCGCTGCTGGAGAAACAACTTGAAACATTACTTCCTAAAGCATACCTGGAAGATGAAAATATAAGATTATTTCTTGCAGCAGTGAGCGAGACCTACGGTTATTACGAGCATCATAAAAAACTGCACGAAGACTCACTTCTAACGAGCGAGCGGCGCTACCTGGAAATCAAAGAACAGATAGAAACGGCCAAGAACCTGGAAGTGGAACTAACGGAAGCGAAGTTATACGCCGAGAATGACGCCAATGCCAAAAGTGATTTTCTATCCGTAATGAGCCATGAAATACGCACTCCTCTTAATGCGATTATCGGGAATGTTCATCTTTTGCAGCAGGAAGACCCTATGCCCTCCCAGGAAGAATACCTGAGAGTGCTGCAGATCTCCTCCGAAAATCTGCTCAGCCTGATCAACGATATCCTGGATTTTGGTAAGATAGAAGAGGGCAGGATCGTTTTTTCCGCAAGAGATATCGATATCCGGGAATTCATTTACAACCTGCAGGCTGCCAACAAGATGCGCGCCGAAGAACGGGGCAATAAATTGACTGTTTGTATCGACGAAAAGATTCCCGTATTCGTGAGGGGCGATGAAGTGAGGCTCAATCAGGTGCTTAATAATCTTATAACGAATGCCATCAAATTTACCCTTAATGGCCACATCAGGATCACCATGCAGTTGCGTGAAGTTCTGGATGAAGAGCTATCGATATGGTTTGAAGTAGCGGATGATGGAATCGGCATTGAAAAAGAAAAGCAGGAGTTGATCTTTGAACGATTTACGCAGGCTAACTCAGACATCACCAGGCAATTCGGAGGGTCGGGGCTTGGCCTTACGATCGTTAAGCGCTTATTGCAATTGCAATGCAGTGATATCAAAGTAGAAAGCGAAGCTGGCATAGGTTCCAGGTTTTCTTTCGTCTTGTCTTTCAGTATAAGCGACACCTTGGAAAGGCCGGAAAAAAAGCTTGATTTCAAGCTGCATGATCTTCAGGGTGCAAAAATACTGCTGGTAGAAGATGTTGAATTCAATATCAGGATTGCCGAAAAGATGCTTCAAAACTGGAAAGCTGTTGTTGATGTAGCAGAAAACGGGCAGATAGCGATCGAGAAAGCGCGTGCCAACAACTATCAGCTGATCCTGATGGATCTGCAAATGCCTGTTATGGATGGATACAGGGCTTCCGCAGCTATCCGCCGAACATCACGAAATGTGCCTATCGTGGCACTTACTGCCTCCGTGTCGTCTGACATAACGGAGAAGGTGTATGAAGCCGGTATGAATGGGTATCTCTCAAAACCGTTTAACCCGGAGGATCTTTACAGAACCGTTTATAAACACGTAATGGCCTAGAGCCGTTTGCCGATTCCCGTCTTCATAGCCGAAGCTTTTATAAACAGTTTCGCATTTATAAATACCTTACTTTTATCACCCTATTTACGGCTACACCAATAAAACAAAGAACATGCTGCTATTAGGGATAGATATAGGAACTTCCTCTATAAAAGTGTCGGTGACAGACGCTGAAACACAAGCTGTTATCGCTTCTGCAACCTATCCGGAAACGGAATCGGGCATTACGGTGTTGCGCCCGGGTTGGGCGGAGCAGTCGCCCGATATGTGGTGGGAACATACGCAGCTAGCCATCCTCAAAATGCATGCTCAGCAAAAATACGATCCTGCAGACATTCGTGCAATTGGTATCGCTTACCAGATGCACGGGCTGGTGCTGGTAGATAAGCAGCTAAATGTACTTAGAGATAGTATTATCTGGTGTGATAGCCGTGCGGTAGAACTGGGTGATCGGGCATTCGAGGCGATCGGTAAAGAAAAATGCCTGCTGCACCTGCTCAACTCTCCCGGCAACTTTACTGCGTCTAAACTAGCATGGGTAAAGCAGCATGAACCGGCTATATACAGCCAGGTTTATAAAGCTATGCTGCCAGGAGATTTTATAGCCATGAAGCTTACGGGCGCCATCACCACCAGTATCTCCGCATTGTCGGAAGGTATTTTCTGGGACTTTCAGCAGAACGAGTTGTCGGAAGACGTATTCACCTACTATGGACTCGATACGTCTTTTATCCCTGAAATCAAGGACGTTTTTTCTGAACATGGCAGGTTGACCGCTTCTGTGGCGCACGCATTTGGGTTGCAAGTGGGTACTCCCGTTTCTTACAAGGCCGGTGACCAGCCCAATAACGCCCTTGCACTGAATGTATTGGAGCCTGGTGAAGTAGCGGCTACAGCAGGTACCAGCGGGGTGATCTATGGCGTGAGTGATCAGCTTACTTTCGATAATGAATCGAGGGTAAATACTTTTGCCCACGTGAATCATACACTGCAACAAAAGCGGCTGGGCGTGCTGTTATGCATCAATGGAACCGGTATTCTCAACAGATGGATCCGGACTGTCGGCGGAACCGGGCTTTCTTATGCGGAAATGAACAATGCTGCGGCGCAGATAGCTCCTGGTTGCGATGGCCTTACTGTCCTGCCCTTTGGAAATGGGGCCGAGCGCATGCTGAATAACAAGATCGTGGGCGCGCATATAAATCATCTTGATTTTAACATACATCATAAGGCTCATTTGTATAGAGCCGCGCAGGAAGGGATCGCATTTTCTTTTCGTTATGGGCTGGATATAA
>JACMJX010000229.1 GCA_014380425.1 Chitinophagaceae bacterium
ACACCGCCAGCAGGAAGTGCGACTGACAGATACTATATTTTTGGGAAGGACGGTGGACGAAGGCTTGCAAGTGAGTATGATATTCCTTTTCTCGGCCAGATACCGCTGATACAGCAGATCCGTGAGGGTGGTGACGAAGGGATTCCGGTAATGGCTGGTGAAAATGAGGCATCTAAGGCAGCATTTGCCGATTTTGCTGGAACTACGGCAAGAAGTATTGCAATGCGCAACGCTAATCTTGCGGCGACCATGGTAGTAGAGGTAATAGAATAGCTATAAAAAACATGCAATGGATCGAAGGACGCTTGTAGAACAGATAAGAAAAAAACAGTCCTATCTCTGTATAGGCCTGGATACGGACAGCACGAAAATTCCAAAACATTTACTCGACGCCCCAGACCCTGTTTTTGAATTCAATCGACAGATCATAGACAATACCAAAGATCTTTGTGTAGCCTATAAGATCAATACCGCTTTTTATGAAAGCAGGGGAGTTAAAGGCTGGGATTCGCTTGAGAGAACGGTCGATCATATTCCAGATAATATCCTTCGGATAGCTGATGCGAAAAGAGGCGATATTGGAAATACTTCTGCCCAGTATGCTAAAACCTTTTTCGAAACCTATCATTTCGATGCTGTTACGGTGGCGCCTTATATGGGTGCCGACAGCGTGAAACCCTTTCTGGATTACAAGGATAAGTGGACAATACTATTGGGGCTTACTTCCAATACGGGTGCCAGTGATTTCGAGCTTCAGCAGATGGGGGATGAAAGGTTATTTGAAAAAGTGTTGCGCACGGCTGCTGGCTGGGGCAGTGCTGATAATCTGATGTTTGTTGTGGGTGCCACGCAAGCTGATGAATTTACTGCCATAAGGAAGCTGGTACCAGATCATTTCCTCTTAGTGCCAGGTGTGGGCGCGCAGGGTGGCAGCTTGAAAGATATTTCTGAAAAAGCCATGAACAGAGACATTGGCTTGCTGGTAAATGCCAGTCGAACCATAATTTATGCGTCAGATACTGTATATTTCGCGGAAGAGGCGAGGGCCATTGCGCAGCAATATCAATTTGAAATGAAGGAATATTTAAAGTAAATTACGTATGCCATGGCAGTAAAACCCGATCTGTTTACAAGTCCTGATTACTTCGAGCTAGATGATCTTCTAAGCGAGGAGCACAAGATGGTACGTGATACAGTACGCAGTTATGTAAAGAAAGAAATATCCCCGATAATAGAAGAGTATGCGCAAAAAGCGGAGTTTCCCCTGCACATAGTGAAGCAGCTGGGAGAAACCGGCTGCTTCGGGCCCACCATACCGGTAGCCTATGGCGGCGGAGGTATGGATCATATTTCTTATGGATTGATGATGCAGGAGCTGGAGCGGGGAGATAGCGGGGTTCGTTCTACCGCTTCCGTGCAGGGATCGCTTGTAATGTTCCCTATCTATGAATATGGAAACGAGGAGCAGCGATCCAGATATCTTCCCAAGCTTGCCAGCGGCGAGTGGCTGGGGTGCTTCGGCCTTACTGAACCTGATCATGGAAGTGACCCTTCAGGCATGCGTTCAACGATAAAAGATGCGGGCAACCATGTGGTGTTGAACGGATCCAAGATGTGGATCAGCAATGCACCCTACTGTGATGTTGCCGTAGTGTGGGCAAAAGACGAACAGGGGGAGATAAAAGGACTGATCTTGGAACGTGGTATGGATGGTTTTTCCACACCCGCCACTCATGGCAAGTGGAGTCTGAGAGCTTCAGCTACCGGTGAGCTTGTTTTTGACAATGTAAAGGTTCCTAAAGAGAATATACTTCCCAACGTAAAGGGCCTGAAGGGGCCGCTGAGTTGCCTTACCAAAGCGCGGTTCGGCATCGCCTGGGGATCGGTAGGCGCAGCAATGGATTGTTACGATACTGCGTTGCGATATAGTAAGGAACGCGAGCAGTTTGGCAGGCCCATTGCAGGATTTCAGCTTCAGCAGAAAAAGCTGGCAGAAATGATCACGGGTATTACGCAGGCAAAACTGCTCAACTGGCGGCTGGCAGTGTTGATGGACGCACACAAAGCGACTCCGGCCCAGGTGAGTATGGCAAAAAGAAATGGCTGCGAACTTGCGCAGGGGGTAAGTCGGGAGGCAAGGCAGGTGCTTGGGGGGATGGGTATAACGGGTGAATATTCGGTGATGCGGCACATGATGAATATTGAAAGTGTAATTACTTATGAAGGAACACATGATGTACATCTGCTAATTACCGGAATGGATATAACGGGTCTTAATGCTTTTAAATAATCAGACATTGAAAAGAGTGTTTTTGATAGGGTTTATGGGCTCCGGAAAAACCCATTGGGGCAAATTGCTCGCGGGCAATATGGATACTCCGTTTTTTGACCTGGACGAAGTGATTGTAAAGGCGGAGGGTAAATCCATAGCTGACATTTTTGCGAGCGAAGGAGAGGAGTACTTCCGGTATAAAGAGCGGGACCTGCTGGAGGAGCTTGTTGAAAACAATAAGCGGTGTGTTGTTTCGTGCGGAGGTGGAACGCCCTGTTTTTTCAACAATATCGATTTTATGAAAAAGGAAGGCGAGGTGATCTGGCTGAATACACATATCGACGTGCTTGTTCGCCGGCTTCTAAGGCAGAAAAGTGCCCGGCCTATTATAAGGCTTGTACCGGACGATGAGTTGAAGAGTTTCATTCTTAAAAAGATGCAGGACAGGAGGCTTTATTACGAACAGGCAGATCTCGTGATAAAGGAAGAAAATCTGACACTGCAACACCTTACCGAGCTTCTTACCAATTAATTAGTAAAGCAAACGTTTCATGCATAAGAATTTTTTATTAACCGCTTGCATACTGGGCGCGTTGTCTGTAATATTAGGTGCATTTGGTGCGCATGCCTTAAAAAAGATCGTTCCTTCCGAAACCGTCATTACTTTCGAGACAGGAGTGCGCTACCAGTTTTATCACACATTTGCCCTGTTCATTGTAGCCATACTATTCGAGAAGTTCGGAGGCGGTTACCTTGTATGGTCGGGTTATAGTTTTATAGCAGGCATTTTTTTATTCTCCGGGTCACTTTATGTTCTGACCCTTATCAAATCTACCCAATCCGTTGGTCTTGAAAAGATCGGCATCATCACTCCATTCGGAGGATTGTTTTTTATCCTCGGATGGGTATTGTTATTGATCGGTATTGTTAAGAAATAGGATTATCCTCCCAGCAGATCGCGGAACCAGTAGCCTGAATTTTTGATGGTTCGCAGCTGCGTTTTAAAGTCGACATGCACCAGCCCGAAGCGGGCGTTGTAACCCTCCGCCCATTCGAAATTATCCGTTAGCGTCCACGCAAAGTATCCCCGTATGTTTACGCCTTCTTTCTGAGCTCTATGCATGGCATGCAGGTATTGTTGAAAATAATGAATGCGCGCCTGGTCATCTACTACTCCGTTAACGAGTTCGTCCTTAAAAGCAGCGCCATTTTCAGTAACAATGATTTCCTTTACGGCACCATACTTCCAGAATTTCTTTAGAACATTATAAAAACTTCCCGCATTGATTTCCCACCCCATGGCAGTAACAGGTACTTTACGGCTAACTGCTTTTACCTCCGATGCCTGTACGATCGGTATTAAAGGATTGTACTTTATAACGATGGGAAAGTAGTTCTGCAAGCCTATGAAATCGAAATCGAACTGGTAGCGGTTCGTGTATTTCCAGGCTGTATTGTGCATTTCCAGCTTGTCCATCAGTTTAAAACCATCCTTTGGAAATCCTTTACCCAGAAGGGGCTCTATGAACAACCGGTTAAAGAGTATATCTGCCCTTTGCGCCGCGGCGATATCCTCGGGGCGGGAAGAGTTGGGAATTATTTCTGAGCAAGAGAAGGTAGTGCCTATATGCGCGAAGGGAACAAGGCTGCGGATGATTCTGCCTCCATCGGCCTGAGCCAGTGCTGCATGATGAACGGCAGGAAGAAAATTGGCAAGGCCGGTTTTACCGGGAGCATGTTTGCCGAGCATATATCCCAGAGAAGTAAATCCTATAGGCTCATTCAGAATGATCCAGTCTTTCACTTTATCACCGTATTCTTCAGCACAGAGCGTAACGTAACGATTGAACCAGCGGTTGATATGGTGGCTTGTCCACCCTCCCTGTTTTTCAAGTTCTGCCGGAAGATCCCAATGATAAAGTGTTACGTAAGGCGTAAGTGCCAGTTTTAGGCATTCATCTATTACTTTATGATAGAACGCGATACCTTCTTTATTGACCCTTCCTGTGCCGTCCGGCAATAACCGCGGCCAGGATATGGAAAACCTAAAACTATTGAAGCCAAGAGCTTTTGCAAGAAGAAGATCATCCTTATAGCGGTAATAGAAATCGCAGGCAACGGAGGGTTTGGCACCACCTTTAATTTTACCCTGGCGGCGGGAGAAGTTATCCCAGATAGAGGGTCCTTTTCCATCTATATTATAAGCACCTTCGTTCTGTGCAGCGGCAATGGCTATACCCCATGTAAAATTATCACCAAAAGATTTTGCATTGAAGGTATTCTGGGGAAAAGAAGTCATGAATCACAAATCTGCATTTAATGAGCAGAACGGCAATGTTAAGGTATTATTACCGTTCTTACTTGCACCTTATATCTTTAAATTATTACCTTTACCGAAATGGCCAATAAATTAAAATCTAAGAAAAGCCAGGCACCCGATCCGGACAAGCTGAAACCAGAAAAAGAAGAGCAGGTAGACGTTAAGCAGCTTATGAAAGATGAGCGTACGTACAAGATACTGGGAACGGTTTTTCTGTTAACAGCAGTCTTCCTGTTTTTGGCATTTGCTTCTTATATATTCACGTGGAAAGAAGATCAGGACAAAGTATTTAAAGGGGCATCGATCCTTATGCCTTCATCTGAAATAAAAGCATCCAACCTTCTAGGAAATTTCGGAGCTTATATCTCTCACCAGTTTTTGTATAAGGGTTTTGGCATTGCTTCTTTTTTCTTTTGCACCTTCTTTTTTATTATAGGAGCCAATCTGCTTTTCGGCAAGCGGCTTTTTTCCATGATGCGCAATCTACGGTATGTTATAGCCGGGGTAGTGGTGTTCAGCGTTATGTTTGCCTTTCTTACAGCCGGCAATAGTTTTCCATGGGGCGGAGCGTTTGGAGAAATGATCAGCGATTGGTTGACGAGGTTTCTGGGATGGATTGGCACGGCCGCCTTATTGTTTGTGGTGGCCCTTGCTTATATTATCTGGCGATTCAATCCGGTCTTCACGATACCCAGGCTTCCGCAAAGAAAGCCGGCATTGAAGGGTACAGCAGCTGGCGCTACAGGCGAACTTACACAGGAAGAGAATGGTAAACTGTATGTAGAAACCCAGCTTGCTAATGAGAAAGGAAAGAACAAGGGCAATGTGTTGAAATCTGAAGGCGGTGTGGTGGTGATTGCTCCTGATGACGACGAAACCATTGCTTTAAATAATTTCAAAGTAGTAGAACGGGGAGAAGAAAAGCCGGGAGAGTTGGTTCTGGAGACTATAGTGCCTCAAGTTGATCATGTAATGCCAGCCGGAGGGTTGGATCTCGACATTAAACCAACGGTAGAAGACGATCTGGTAGAAGGCTCCAATGGTGTAAGTGGTCATCTTGCTACTGGCACCGGAGATACGGATGAAATAGCAGGAGAGGGAGATGATACTGCTCTTGAATTAAGGAGCGATGAGCTCGCTACCATCAATTACGATCCAACGCTGGATCTGAAGGATTACAAATATCCTGGTATTCATTTACTAGAAACACATGGCAGTGAAAAGATTATTCAGGATCCTGCGGAACTGGATGCTAACAAAAATCAGATCATCAATACCCTGAAGAATTATGATATCGCCATTCAACGAATAGCGGCAACGGTAGGCCCTACCGTTACGCTTTATGAAATCGTGCCAGCTCCAGGCGTCCGGATCAGCCGGATCAAGAACCTGGAAGACGATATCGCTCTTAGTCTTGCAGCACTCGGCATACGGATCATAGCACCCATTCCTGGAAAGGGAACGATTGGTATAGAAGTACCCAATATTAAAAAGACGGTCGTAAGCATGAAGACCCTGCTATCCAGTGAAAAGTTTCAGAACAATAATTACTCCTTACCAATAGCGATAGGTAAAAGAATAGATAACGAGAATTTTATAGTGGATCTGTCTGCCATGCCCCATCTGTTAATGGCAGGCGCTACCGGGCAGGGTAAATCTGTGGGTCTTAATGCTGTTCTTGTTTCGCTTCTATATAAAAAGCATCCTTCTCAATTAAAGTTCGTTCTGGTAGATCCGAAGAAAGTAGAGCTTAGCTTATACCGCATTATAGAAAAGCACTTTTTGGCAAAGCTGCCCGGGGAAGAAGAAAGTATTATCACCGATACAAAGAAGGTAGTGCATACCCTGAATGCACTATGCATTGAGATGGATAACAGGTACGACCTGCTTAAAGAAGCAGGCTGCCGGAACATCCGCGAATACAATGAAAAGTTTACCAGTAGAAAACTAAATCCCCGCAAGGGACACCAGTACCTTCCATTTATTGTATTGGTGGTAGATGAGTTTGCAGATCTGATTATGACTGCCGGTAAAGAAGTTGAAATGCCTATTGCAAGGCTGGCGCAGTTAGCTCGCGCCATCGGCATTCACCTGATCATTGCTACACAAAGGCCATCCGTCAACATAATTACCGGTACTATTAAAGCTAATTTCCCTGCAAGGATAGCTTTTAAAGTATCGTCTAAAATAGACAGCCGCACTATTCTCGATACCGGAGGAGCCGAACAACTGATTGGTAAAGGTGATATGCTTATCAGTTACAACGGGGAAGTGACTCGTTTACAGTGTGCGTTTGTAGACACTCCCGAGGTGGAAAAGATAGCGGAATTTATAGGCAAACAGCGCGGTTATCCCGACGCGTTTCTGCTACCCGAATATGTGGATGAAAAAGAATTGGAAGGAAAGGAGTTCGATCTGAACGACCGCGACGCGTTATTTGAGGAAGCAGCAAAATTGGTGGTTCAAAATCAGGTAGGTTCTACTTCGTTGATTCAGCGGCGAATGAAACTCGGGTATAACAGGGCCGGGAGATTAATGGATCAGCTTGAATCTGCAGGAGTAGTTGGCCCCAGCCTCGGTAGTAAAGCCAGAGACGTGTATATTAAAACCGAAGCCGACCTGTCGGAGCATTTAAGCAGGATTGGTTAAACCCTCGCGGGTGTTTTACATCATAGGTACAACCTAATTACAAACCTTCACATCTTTAGTGATATATTTGCGCCGCAAGGGCATACTTAAAAAAAAACTGATGAATAAGATTATCTTTTGTTTAGCTACGCTGTTTCTTGGAACGAGTATTTTGGCAAACGCCCAGAATAACAGCATCGGTAAGAGTGATCCTGAAGCAAAGGTTATCCTGGATAAGGTAAGCAAGAAATTCAAATCATATAGTAGTGTTCAAGCTAATTTCAACCTTAAAGTTGAAGATGCAAAGGGTAAGGTACAGGGTAATAAAACTGGTATTGTTCTGATGAAAGGAGGAAAGTATAAGGTGGCTATTACGGGCCAGGAAATCTATTCTGATGGCACTACTATCTGGACTTATGACAAAGCGGCAAACGAGGTAACTATCACTAAAATCGATCCCACAGCCAATACGATAACCCCTCAGAAGATCTTTACGAACTTTTATGATAAGGATTTTCTTTACAAACTGAACGGAGAAAAAAAGGAAGGAGCTAAAGTAATCCAGGAAATAGAGTTAACCCCGGTAGACAAGTCAAAGCCTTTTCATAAGGTATACGTCTTTGTGGACAAAGCTTCCCAGAATATAGTCAGCACCAGGATCCTGGAAAAGAATGGTAATAAGTACACTTATTCCATCAACTCGTTTAACACAAAGGCAAATGTTACAGACGCGCAGTTTGTGTTTAATAAAGCAAAATATCCCGGTGTAGAGGAAGTTGATTTACGGTGATCGCGTTGCTAAGACTAACTACCCCATCTAAATGTATTATCAAGATTTAGACCCGAAAGATCGATAACCCTATCGACCACCGTAGCTGCAAGTTCCTCAAAGGTTTTGGGGTTGCTGTAGAAGGAAGGAGTTGCCGGGCATATTATACCTCCGGCGAGCGTAATGGTTTCCATATTGCGCAGGTGTATGAGATTATAGGGCGTGTCTCTTGCAACACAGATCAGTTTTCTTCTTTCTTTAAGCATCACGTCGGCGGCTCTCGTTATCAGGTCGTTTGAAATACCGGATGCAATTCTTCCTAATGTACCCATGGAACAGGGAATTATGATCATTGCGGTATAATTTCCGGAACCTGATGCAAAAGGAGCGGAGAAATCCTGCTGGTCATAAAACTTTAATGGCAGATCTGAATAGGAACTATCCTCAAGTTCCGTTTTCCATACCTCCCGGGCGTTTTCAGTCATTACTACTGCCAGAGCCTCCCATTGTGCTTTCAGCTTCAACAATTTTTCCAGCAGTACTTTAGCATATATTGATCCACTTGCTCCGGTAACGGCTACCACAATTTTAGACATGCAATTGATTTAAACTTATATGATAACACTTATATGGTAATAGAAGCCCGTTGATCTTGATCAATTTAATGCGTTGAGCTACAAAAAAGTAAGATGAACAGGGAGACGTTTCAATGCGAACATTTATATTTGAGCTTTCATAGGATAAGGTTTAATGGTTAATGGTATTTGATTAGTAAATCCCGCTTTTCTAGGCGGGATTTCATTTTAAAGGCATAGATGCTCATAATACCCGGTTATCTGGCCGCATCAGCCATGTCAGGAATAGCTTCTGCTTTATATTCTCCTGCATCCAGTTTTTTCTTTGTTTCTGCAAAAGCCTGTAGTGTGCGATCGATATCTTCAAAACTATGCACAGCGGTGGGGATCAGCCTGAAAATAATATTTCCTTTAGGAATTACGGGATATATCACAATAGAGCAGAAAATATGATAGTTTTCGCGAAGATCCATCACCATCGCGGTAGCTTCGGGAACATCTCCTTTCATATAGATAGGAGTTACCGGTGAATTAGTGTCGCCTACGTCGAATCCCCGTTCTTTCAGGCCGGTCTGCAAACGATCTACGTTCTGCCAAAGCTTTTCTCTAAGCTCAGGCATTGCTTTTACCATTTGCATCCGCTTGAGCATACCGTCTACTATCAGCAAGGGCAAACTTTTGGCGAAGATCTGACTCCGGGTGTTGTAGCGAAGGTATTTAAGAACAGCCCGGGGGCCGCTTATAAACGCCCCTATGCTTCCCATGCTTTTAACGAAAGTGCTGAAATAAAGATCGATACCAGCTGTTACTCCCTGGGCACTGTCTGCACCGGCACCTGTAGGCCCCATATAACCAAATCCGTGGGCATCGTCTATCAGAATTCTAAATTCGTATTTTTCTTTCAAGGCCACGATTTCTTTAAGAATTCCCTGTTCTCCGTCCATACCGAATACGCCCTCTGTGATCAGAAGGATTCCTCCTCCGTTTTTAGCAGCAAGTTCAGTGGCCCGCTGCAACTGTTTTTCGCAGTCCTGTATATTATTGTGTTTATAAATGAACCGCTGGCCCATGTGCAGGCGAACGCCATCTACTATGCAGGCATGTGCTTCAGCGTCGTATACTATTACATCCCTGCGGTTCACCAGCGCATCTATACAGCTCATGATACCTTGGTAGCCGAAGTTGAGAAGCATGGTGTCTTCGCGGCCAACGAACTCGCTGATTACTTTCTCCAATTCGTCGTGTTTGGAAGTATTTCCACTCATCATACGAGCGCCCATTGGGTTGCCCATGCCGTAGCAGGCGGCTGCTTCGATATCGGCTTTACGCACTTCCGGATGGTTAACCAGCCCTAAGTAGTTATTCAGGCTCCAAACAATCATTTCTTTACCTCGGAACATCATTCTCGACCCGAGTTCGCCTTCGAGTTTCGGAAAAGCAAAATATCCATGTGCACGATCCATGTGCTGCCCTATAGGACCACCATCCTTGACTAACTTCTCAAATACATCCGCCATATTATATAATTGTTATTCAGGTTTAAAATTGGCGTAAAGGTAAATGAAAAAAGGCAGAAGGTGCAGGTAACCACTAACAGACGCCCGCTAATGAACGGTTTAGTTGGGGTTTTCCAATACATTTGTTGTAAATTTTCAAAATGAGAAGAGTGTTCCTTCACCTATGTTTTTCACTCGCATTCTTTACCGCCTATTCTCAAGGCGCAAAAGATGCTGTAAAGTTAAAGCCTACAGGTATTAGCCGTCCAAAGCTGGTTGTAGGGGTTGTAGTAGATCAGATGCGCTGGGATTTTCTGTACAGGTATTACGACCGGTATTCCGCCACGGGCGGTTTCAGGAGATTGCTTCAGCAGGGTTATAGCTGCGAGAACACTTTTATTCCCTACGCACCAACCGTTACAGCTTGTGGCCATACGTGCATCTATACGGGATCCGTGCCTGCCATTCACGGTATCGTGGGGAACAATTGGTGGGATAATCAGCTCATGCGCGATGTATATTGTACGGAAGATAAATCGGTAAGTACGGTCGGTAGCACAACGACAGCCGGGCAAATGAGCCCCGCGAATCTCCTTACTACCAGCATAGCAGACGAACTTAAGATGGCCACCAATTTCAGAAGTAAGGTAGTAGGAGTGGCTATCAAAGACAGGGGAGGAATTCTGCCTGCCGGACACAGCGCAAACGCTGCTTACTGGTATGATAGCAAGGTTGGCAAGTGGATCAGTTCCAGCTATTATATGAAAGAATTGCCGGAATGGATCAACAGATACAATGAGAAGCGTTTAATCGATCAGTATTACGCGCAGGGATGGAGCACTCTATATCCCATCGATACCTATACCCAAAGCACGATGGATCAAAAAGATTATGAAGGCAACCCTTTCGGTTTGGAAAGCAAAGGGTTTCCTTATGATTTCAAGAAGTTCGCCGGCACTAATTATTCGGCAGTTAACATTACTCCTTTCGGCACTACGATGACCTTAGATGTTGCAAAAGAGGCCTTGAAGGCGGAGAGTATGGGTGCCGACGCAACAACCGATTTTCTGGCAATCAGCTTGTCTTCGCCGGATTACATAGGCCATGCTTTTGGCCCGAACTCAGTAGAGATAGAAGATACTTATCTACGTCTCGATAAGGAACTGGGAAGTTTTTTAGATTATCTGGATCAGAAAGTAGGGAAGGGAGCATATCTCGTGTTTCTTTCTGCCGACCACGGGGTAGCGCATATACCCGGTTTTATGAAAGAGAACAAGCTTCCGGCTGGTACGGTGGATGATCTGGCGTGGAAGAATGATATGAACAAGATGCTGGCCGCTGAATTTGGTAAAGATAACCTTATAGCTAGTTTAATGAATTACCAGATTTATTTAAACCATGGATTTATAGACTCTGCAAAACTGGATGAAAATGCCATAGAGGAGCGTATTATTAAATATCTCGAGAAACGGGATGGGGTATCGCGGGCATTCAAGACAGCCTCCATATCATCAACTACTTTAAATGCTCATGTGAAAGATATGATTGCCAACGCATACTTTCCAAAACGTAGCGGCGATGTGCAGATCATATTAGATCCTAACTGGATAGACAGCGGTGCTAAAGGAACAACTCATGGTTTATGGAATCCCTACGATGCTCATATTCCCTTGATATGGTATGGCTGGAATATCAGGCCTGGTAAAACCAACAGGGAGATCTATA
>JACMJX010000016.1 GCA_014380425.1 Chitinophagaceae bacterium
CGGAAGAAAGACTCCTGCGGATAGATAAAGTACTAAACGACTATGTTTCAAAAAAATGGGTACCCGGGGCCGTTGCTCTTATAGTAAAAGACGGCAAAGTTGTTTACCACAAGGCCGCGGGATATGATGACGTAGTGAATAAGACGCCCCTTAAAAAAGACGCCATCTTTCGGATCGCTTCTCAAACAAAGGCTATTACCAGTACGGCAATTATGATACTGTATGAAGAAGGTCTTCTGCTGCTCGACGACCCCGTGTCAAAGTATATCCCAGAGTTTGAGCACCCGAAAGTACTGTCTGCTTTTAATGACGCAGATAGCAGCTATACTACTGTTCCGGCAAAAAGAGAAATCACGCTGAGGGATCTGCTTACCCATACTTCAGGCATCGATTATGCCGTTATCGGAAGCAAAAGCATGAACGCCATTTACGCCAAAGCTTCTATTTCAAGCGGAATAGGTGGCGGCAAAAGAATATTGGGAAATGAGGTCAGAAAACTAGCCGCTCTTCCTCTTGCGCATCAGCCAGGCGAAAAATTTACCTATGGCCTTAATACAGATGTACTCGGGTACGTTGTGGAGGTAGTAGGTGGGCTTAGCCTGGATGCGTTCTTCAAAAAGCGCATCTTTCAGCCTCTCGGCATGAACGACACTTATTTCTATTTACCGAAAGACAAGCATTCGCGCCTGGCAAACCTGTACTCCGAAGATGCCCAACATAACATAGTGCTGTCCAAACCTTTGGCCGATATCTTCCCCGACTACCCTAACAGTGCGGGTACTTATTACTCCGGAGGTGCCGGCCTTAGCTCGACCGCCTACGATTACGCAGTCTTTTTACAAATGCTGCTGAATGGAGGCACATATAATGGCAGCCGTATACTTGGCGAGGCTTCAGTAAGGATGATGACAATGAACCAGATTGGCGATATTCCTTTCGGAGACGACCGGTTCGGACTGGGCTTTCGCCTCTACACAGCCCAATCTGCCGCCCGCTCGCCTCTTTCTGAAGGTAGCTTCGAATGGGGTGGTTACTTTGGCACTTCCTACTGGGCAGACCCTAAAGAACGGCTTGTAGCACTTTTATTCACACAATTTAATCCCAACAGCCATGGCGAGCTGGATGACAAGTTTAAAACCCTGGTTTACCAGGCTATCAATAATTAACTTTACAATATGGACCAGCTTACATTGGGTATTGGCACCCGTTTACAGCATACGCACTTCGGCCCTGGCGTAATAGTGGGTGTAAAATATGCTACCTACCTGATCTCATTTATCAATCATGGTATTAAAGAGATTGATAAAACGGATACCCATCTCGACGAGATTATTCCGGAAAATGCTACGGTAGAAATTGAAACCACATCGGAGGTAGAAAAATCACTGCTTAAAATTCTACGCTTATGGGGTAATGCGCAGGAACATGTTCCTCTGGGCGACAAATGGCTGGGGGGAACTATGGTGTTGCAACCTAAAGACAAAAGCCAGAAAGCCAAGGAAGTGCCTATCGACATATTTTTCCATAAGATCGTAATGCTCAGAGACCGGATCCGGGTAATGGAGCAGCAGGTCAACGCGCATAAACAATTGACTGATGAAGACAAGGTGAATCTGCAGCAATATATTACCCGCATCTACGGAACGCTTACTACTTTCAATGTGCTGTTTCGGGATAAAGAACACTGGTTCATTGGCGAGAAGGGAACCCGGGAGGATTAAGCGTACAAAAAAAACAGGCCTTACGGCCTGCTTCGCTTTAGGTATTAGGGGTCTGTCAAACAAAAAGCCTATTTTAGGTAAATACCTTTTCTACGAATTCAGCGTATTGAGGTTATCAAGTTAAATAGTAGGCAAGGAATTTCCGGGTTCGGAGGAACGTTCTTTCTACGGTTCCTGGGTAACAAAACAAATGGACTGTATATATAAAAGTTTCGGTTTAGTTCTTCAAAGGATATGTCGCTGTTTGATAAGTCAAAGATACATTCCAACGGCAGGAACTTTCCTGACTTTTATCACTCGTGAGGATGATTGTAATCTTCTTTAGTAAGGTAAGTTATAAAGCTAATAATTAAGGAGTTTCAGCACTGCATCGTGTAACCGGCCCTGTGGCATAAAGTTTCTTTCAAGGTTGTGGTTAAAAGGGACAGGTGTATCAAGAGCTGCCAGGCGGAAGACCGGTGCGTCCAGCATTTCAAAACAGTGCTCAGATATCCATGCACTTATCTCAGCTCCCACGCCGCCTGTAAGCGTATCTTCATGCAGGATCAGCACTTTACCTGTAGCGGCTACAGATGCACGAATCGCCTCGTAATCCAACGGAAGAAGTGTACGAAGATCTGTGATGTGTATGGAAAGCTGGGTAGAAAGCGCAGCATACTCTATAGCCCAATGCACTCCCAATCCGTAAGTAATAATACTGATATCCGTACCGTCGCTTATTAGTTTTGCTTTGCCTATCGGAGTATAGTAAACACCCCCAACAACCTGGCCAGTTATACTTCGATACAATGCCTTGTGCTCGAAGTACATTACTGGATTCGGGTCATTAATTGCCGCCATAAGCAGGCCTTTGGCATCTTCCGGTGAAGAAGGATACACTATTTTAAGACCGGGTGTATGCATAAACCAAGCTTCATTGCTTTGAGAATGAAAAGGGCCCGCACCTACCGTGCCGCCCGTCGGCATGCGGATGACCACATCGGCATTCTGACCCCACCTGTAATGTATTTTAGCAAGATTGTTTACTATCTGGTTAAAGCCTGCCGTTACAAAATCTGCGAACTGCATCTCCACTACTGTTTTGTAGCCTTCGATACTCATGCCGAGCGCGGCACCTATAATTGCGCTTTCGCAGAGTGGTGTGTTTCGCACTCTTGCCTTGCCGAACTGTTCTACAAAGCCTTCTGTTATTTTAAATGCTCCTCCATATTCCGCTATATCCTGCCCCATCAGCACCAGGTTCCCGTGCTGCTTCATGCTTTCCATTAACCCATCTTTTATAGCATCTACGAATCGAAGCTCTTGCCGCGAAGCAACTGTAAAGGTTTCTGCTGCTTGCGACACCTGGCTAGTGGTGGGGGCCAGAAGCAGGGGAGCATAGATATCACGAAGTTCTTCCGCCGTATCTGACATTAACGGTGTTGGGTCTGCATGATCGTGTAGTTCGTCCTCAATGTATTTCAGATGCTGTTCTTTTATCTTTTCCAGATCTTCTATTGTAAGTACCTGCTCTTTAAGTAGAAATTCTTCATACCGGATAACAGGGTCTTTGGCCTTCCAAGCTTCTAGAAGCTGAGGAGGTACATATTTAGTGCCGCTTGCTTCCTCATGACCCCTCATCCTGAAAGTAAGACATTCGATCAAATAAGGCTTCTGTTCCCGGATGCAATACGCGCGCACGCCCCGGATCGTATCTATTATCTCAAGAATATTGTTGCCATCAATCTGTACCCCTTCCATGCCGTATCCTTTTGCCTTGTCGCTCAGTTTACCACACCGGTACTGCTCACTAACGGGCGTGCTAAGTCCGTATCCATTATTTTCAACAAGAAAGATGACGGGTAAATCCCATACAGCCGCCACGTTCAACGCTTCATGAAAGTCACCTTCGCTTGTGCCGCCGTCTCCGGTAAAAGCAAGGGATACTTTATGTTCGTCCCTCAGTTTATGAGCGAGTGCAATGCCGTCTGCAACGGCTAATTGGGGGCCCAGGTGAGAAATCATGCCGCAAATATGATGCTCCCGGCTGCCGAAGTGAAAGCTTCTTTCCCTTCCTTTGCTGTATCCGTCTCGGCTTCCCTGCCATTGCATAAACAGCTTCCGCAAGGGCATGTTTCTGGCGGTAAATACGCCCAGGTTACGATGCAGGGGAAGTATCCATTCATCTGGCGGTAAAGCGAGGGCGGCACCCGTAGCTATTGCTTCCTGCCCTATGCCGCTAAACCATTTACTGATTTTGCCCTGCCGTAATAGCAGCAGCATTTTCTCCTCGATAAGCCGCGGCAGTAGCATGCTTGTGTAAAAAGAAATAAGCTCCGCATTGGTAAAGTCTTTTCGGGCAAATTGCATCTGCTAATTTCTGTTAAACTACCGGAACCACCAAAGCGTATCAGGCGCTTAATCCTTTTTCTTTTCGGGCCTGTACAGAATAGAGGTGAAGAAAGACAGCAAGAGGCTGAACAGAAGTGCCCACCAGAACCCATCTACCCTGAACCCGCCTATGAAATTATCTGCAAGCAAAATAATGGCGGCATTTATCACGAAAAGAAAAAGACCCAGGGTGAAAACGGTAATGGGTAAGGTAAAAATAATCAGAATAGGCTTGATGATGGTATTTAACACAGCCAGTACAAGTGCAAGGATTAGGGCTGTAAAAAACTGATCTATATGAATGCCGGACAAAAGGTAAGAAAGACCGAATGCTACCACTGCTGTGATGATAAGTTTAAGTAGGAAATTCATACCATTTATTTTGTTGAATGTAATGCTTGTTGTGCACTTTAAGCATTTGTCTCCATAGAACTTTATACCACTACCAACTCGAAGAAATTGTCAGGTACCAGGTATTTGTTGGCCAG
>JACMJX010000230.1 GCA_014380425.1 Chitinophagaceae bacterium
TTACCGCCTACTCCTGCTTCAATATAAGGTCTTATAAGGCCTTTGGGCGCAGGTGTGTATTCTGCCTTGAACAGTATGGGGGTTGTTTGAATGGAATTAGTAAGTACCGCTGAAATCTGTTGTCCCTCTTTAGTAGTATAAACTTCTCTTCCAAAACGCTCCCAGTAGTCCGCATGCGAAACGCCCAACCCGAGGCGGAGTTTATTGTTCAAAGGAAGGGTCAATTCGCCATTGAAGCCTCTGAAGGAATTTTTACCCATAAAATCCTGGAAAGTCCCTACAGGAATATTGGCGTTATACCCTACCTTAAGTTGCAAGCCGTATTGTGCATGTACCGTATTTGCTGCAAGGCAAAACAGCAAAGCAAAACTTAAACAGGCGAGTGTCTTTTTCATATTCTTTCCTTTTTAATACTTTAAAATTATTGTGTTCTAAGATAAGGTGACTGTTCAAAAAACGCGTTAACCTGGCTGGCGGCGCTGGTGCTGGCAAATACTCCTGATCCCCTCGCCATGGCGCTCCATACTGGTTTGATGGTTCTGGTAGTATTGGCGTTTTTAAGGTCGAGCATATCGATTGAAAGTGTACCTTGTGTCACCTGGTAGTAATTGTAATAGGTGGGGCCATAGTAAATAGGATCATAATACCCGAATCCACCATATCCCCAATAAAACGGATCGTAGAAGCCTCCATAGAAATCCCAATAGGAAGGAAATGCACTTACTCCTGTGGAGGTAATATAAACGCGGGATACATTAATGCCCAGATCAGGGATGGAGCCCTTAGGCACTTCCTGGAATCCTCTCTGCTGCAATCCCGTCCGCAAAGCGCTAATTATAGCGGCATCGAAGGAAGTCAGCTCACTTCGGCTGTCTTTGTCATTTTCTATAACCCCTACGGAATCTGCAATACTGAAAGTGCTATAAGCGGTAAAGTCTACCGTGGAGTCGCGGTTAGTAATAAAAATTCTTGAATCTTCTGTTGTAAGATCATCTAGCGGGTCTTTCTGGCAACTGGTCATCGTAAGTATCAGCAATCCTGCAATTCCTGTCATTAAGCTCATCTTATTCATAACACTTGTGTTTAAAATTTATCAAAATATGCCAATGATTAGATGCTTGTCGCTGGTGAAAAGTGTGCTTTCAATTCCTAATAAAATCTTAAAATACAGTGACAATAAAAAACCCCGGCAAATCCGAGGTCTTAATATAAAAAGATAAAAATATAATTAGTTCGCCCCTTCTATCAGTATGGTAGTTTTGTTGTTGATCACTTCTACAAAGCCACTCTGGATGGTATAGTTAGTAGCAGCACCGCCTATCTTATCTTTAAGTACTTTCATATTACCGGCCTTTAAAGCTGCTACAAGCGGAGCGTGCCGGTCGAGGATCTCAAACATACCGTCGATGCCTGGCAATTGCACCCCATACACTTCTCCGCTGAAGATCTTCTTTTCGGGTGTTAATATTTCTAAATTCATTTACTTAGTTTTATCCCTGTGCCTGAGCCATTAATTTCTTTCCTTTTTCGATAGCATCTTCAAGCGTACCTACAAGGTTGAATGCCGCTTCAGGATACTCGTCCACTTCTCCATCCATAATGGCATTAAAGCCCCGTATAGTATCTTCGATACTTACGAATACTCCTTTTAAACCCGTAAACTGCTCGGCTACGTGGAAAGGCTGGGAAAGAAAACGCTGTACCCGTCGCGCTCTCGATACAGTAAGCTTATCTTCTTCACTCAGTTCATCCATCCCAAGAATAGCGATGATATCTTGGAGTTCCTTATAACGCTGCAGTATCAGCTTTACTCTGTTCGCACAATCGTAATGCTCGTCTCCAACAATCAAGGGTGTAAGGATCCTTGAAGTAGAATCCAGTGGATCCACGGCAGGATAAATACCCAGATCGGCAATTTTACGGCTCAGAACGGTTGTAGCATCCAGGTGGGCAAATGTAGTGGCGGGCGCCGGATCGGTAAGATCATCTGCAGGCACATATACTGCCTGTACGGAGGTAATTGAGCCGTTCTTTGTAGAAGTAATTCTCTCTTGCATCAATCCCATCTCGGTAGCCAGCGTTGGCTGGTAACCTACCGCTGAAGGCATACGCCCCAAGAGGGCTGATACTTCCGAACCAGCCTGGGTAAAACGGAAGATATTATCCACAAAGAAAAGAATATCTCGGCCTTTCCCGGTACCATCACCATCTCTGTAATATTCAGCAATGGTAAGACCGGAAAGCGCTACGCGCGCACGAGCTCCGGGCGGCTCGTTCATTTGTCCAAAAACAAAAGTGGCTTTGGATTCTTTCAACTCGTTGAGATTCACTTTACTCAAATCCCATCCACCTTCTTCCATGCTATGAATAAAGGCATCCCCATACTTCATAATACCTGCCTCGATCATTTCACGCATCAGATCATTCCCCTCACGGGTTCTCTCCCCCACTCCTGCAAATACGGATAGTCCGCCATGTCCCTTCGCAATGTTATTGATCAGCTCCTGGATCAGAACCGTTTTACCTACTCCCGCTCCTCCAAAAAGACCAATTTTCCCTCCTTTGGCGTAAGGCTCAATTAGGTCGATCACTTTAATACCTGTATGTAATACTTCTGTAGCGGTACTCAGATTTTCGAATAAAGGGGGCTTGTTATGGATCGGGCGTCCATTGCTTTTATCGATGGCAGGAAGTCCATCGATAGGGTCTCCCGTTACGTTAAATAACCGGCCTCTGATTCCTTCCCCTATTGGCATGGCTATCGCCTTTCCAGTATCACTTACGGCCGTTCCGCGTACCAGGCCTTCTGTACCATCCATGGCAATGCAACGAACACTGTCCTCCCCAAGATGCTGCTGCACTTCCAAAACAAGCGTGTCTCCATTTTCGCGCTGTATTTCCAATGAATTGTATATTTCCGGCAGGTTTCCTTCGAACTGCACATCTACTACGGCGCCAATAATTTGTTTGACTTTACCTTGATTCGACATATTATGAAGATTCTGAAATTTGCGGCAAAGGTAAGGGTTGCAGGGTTAAAAACAAATGGAAATTACTGTGCTAAGAATCACGTTAGAAGCTGACTTTATGTCGGGAAAACCCTTTAAAAAGCTCCATTTTATCGCTCTTTTATCCTTGCTCTATCCCTGCTCTATCCTTGCTTTATCCTTGCTCCGCGTTTTATTGACCATTTTTTCTGTCGATTTGTCACTACCCCCCACCGGGCAAAGTAGCCAGTTGCACGGTGTCTCTCCATGTCCGCAAATCCTTTGTATCCAACTTCTCTTTCTCCATTAAATCGATCGTAATATTGATCATGACCATCTGATTATCGGTCAGGGTTTCTGGTTCGTCGAATTGCGACTTATAAGCCTTTTTTACATGAATATTCCCGGAAAGTACCTGCACTTCTTCTCCGTTTTCTTTTTCATAGGCATTCACCCGGAATGTTGCCTTGCCGGTAACAGTCAGCACCAATAGCCGGGAACGCACCACTAACGGTTCACGCCCTCCGTGTACTTCAAAGAACATGTCACCATCTACCTTCACCTCACGCTTTCCAGGAAAACCGGGCAATGGATGAACGCTGGAACTGCCGATCAGCAGCACACGGGTGCCGTCGGAAAAAGTTAACACCTGGGAGGGGCGTGGTATATGTTCGGTTCTGTCTGGCGGGGTATATATGAATGTGGTGTCTTCGAAGGAAGAAGCTACCGGCGCCTTGTGCTTGCTGAAAAGAAAGAAAAGAGCAAGCCCTGTGATTATGACTAAAATCACCGCTGTCCAAATAACTGCGTGCGGGCGTTGTTGTTTTGCCATACTGCAAGATTAGTTAAAAAATCAGGACGGTACTACACGAATTCCCGGAGCTGAAGCCGATTAAATT
The DNA here is from genome assembly GCA_014380425.1 of Chitinophagaceae bacterium. Lineage (GTDB taxonomy): Bacteria > Bacteroidota > Bacteroidia > Chitinophagales > Chitinophagaceae > JADCRZ01. The sequence continues at coordinate 3,887 of JACMJX010000230.1, forward strand.
CCTCACTTTTGACAAAAAAAGAGGATGCTACTTCTTGAAGTTTTAGATGATGCGGCGGCTAAGCAATTTATTCTGGCGAATGTGGAGATCAATAAAGGGGTGAAAAACTATATAAGACCGCTGGATAAGGATATCATCGAGGTGTTCGATAAGGAAAAAAACAAAGCTTTCCGCTTTGGAGAATGTAGCCGCTGGATCCTGAAAGATAATAATGGAAAACTGGTAGGAAGAATAGCGGCTTTCGTCAATAAAAAATACAAGAATAAAGGGGATGATGTGCCTGTCGGCGGCATTGGTTTTTTCGACTGCATCGATAAGCAGGAAGCTGCTGACATGCTGTTTGATGTTGCTAGACACTGGCTGATGCAGCGTGGAATGGAGGCGATGGATGGACCGATTAACTTCGGGGAGCGGGATAAATGGTGGGGCCTGGTAGTGCATGGCTTCATGGAGCCCATGTACTGCATGAATTTCAACCCGCCTTATTACCAGAAACTTTTCGAAGACTATGGCTTCCAAACATTCTTCAACCAGATTTGCTTCGGAATGGATCCTAAAGCACCACTCACCGAAAAAATGTTCGCCCGGCATGCGGTCTATTTCGGCAATCCAGATTTTACCGCCTCTCATATCCGTAAAAATCAGTTAGAAAAATACGCACTCGATTTTACCACCGTTTACAACAAGGCCTGGGCAGGCCACGGAGGCCTTAAGGAACTGAAAAAAGAACAGGTGATCGCTATGTTTCGCAAAATGAAGCCGGTAATGGATGAACGCCTGATCTGGTTCGCTTATCACAAAAACGAACCGGTATCCATGTTCGTTAACCTGCCCGATCTTAACCAGTACTTTAAACACATGAATGGGAAATTCGGTATTCTGCAAAAACTTTATTTTCTATGGCTTCAGAAAACAGCGCCCGGTAAAAAATTTGCAGGTCTTGTATTCGGCATCGTACCGGAGTTTCAGGGAAAAGGTGTGGACGCCTTTATGGTAGTGGAATGCTCCAAGATCATCCAGCCGCATACGCACTACACTGAGTATGAAATGCAATGGATAGGTGATTTTAATCCTAAAATGATAAATATAGCCGAAACGTTAAGTGAAACCTACCGGAGCCGGGTACTCTCTACCTACAGGTACTTATTCGACCGTACCAAAGAATTTAAACGACACCCGACACTATAGCAGACACCCATTACTTTTCATTTTATTACCTTTGTAGATCATGGAAAAATTCGTTGTTTCAGCAAGAAAATATCGTCCCCAGAACTTTTCGACGGTTGTTGGGCAGGCGCATATTACTACCACGCTCAAAAATGCAATCAAGAATAACCAATTGGCGCATGCCTTCCTTTTCTGCGGACCCAGGGGTGTGGGGAAAACAACTTGTGCAAGGATACTTGCCAAAACGATCAATTGCGAGAACCGCCAGCCTGATGGAGAAGCATGCAACCAATGCCAAAGTTGCGTATCTTTTAATGACGGTGCTTCCCTTAACATTCATGAGTTGGATGCTGCCAGTAACAACTCTGTCGATGATATACGCTCGCTGGTGGAGCAGGTTCGTTTTGCCCCCCAGTCAGGCAAATTCAGAGTTTATATAATAGATGAGGTGCACATGCTCACCACCAGTGCATTCAATGCCTTTCTTAAAACCCTGGAAGAGCCGCCTTCGTATGCTATTTTCATATTGGCTACTACAGAAAAGCATAAAATCCTCCCAACAATCCTTTCCCGGTGCCAGATTTTTGACTTCAAACGGATCACTACCAATGATACCGTGCAGCACCTGGAAGAAATATGCGGAAA
>JACMJX010000231.1 GCA_014380425.1 Chitinophagaceae bacterium
ACCCGGTTTTTAGCGTTCTATCTCTCATTATCACTTTCTTTGCCATTTCTGGTCATTATATCCTGCTAAATGCGCAATTTCTGGCAATCGTGAACCTGATAGTGTATGCAGGAGCCATCATGGTGCTGTTCCTTTTCGTGATCATGCTGATGAATTTAAACTCCGATATGGAACCCAAGAAGAACAAATGGCTTAAGACTGCTGGTGTGGTTGCGGGTGGCTGCCTGTTGCTGGTGATGGTGGCTGCATTGAAGGATGCAGACATTAAAACGCGTATGGCCCAAACAAACGGAGGTGATATCGGATTGATCCAAAACCTGGGTATGTTGCTCTTTAAACAATACGTGGTGCCCTTTGAAATAAGCAGTATATTATTTCTGAGCGCTATGGTAGGGGCTGTGGTAATAGGTAAAAAAGATTAATTACATCGATATGCCAATTCAGTATTATATATTCTTAGCTTTAGCATTGTTCTGTATTGGAGTGGCAGGCGTACTGGCCCGCAGGAATGTAATCATCATTTTTATGTGCATTGAACTAATGCTCAATGCAGCTAATTTACTGCTCGTGGCATTTTCTAAAATGCATCATGCAGCCTGGATGGCAAAACCGGCAGGTATTGCATCACCGGGTGCAGATGGTCAGTTATTCGTATTCTTTATCATGGCGGTAGCAGCGGCGGAAGTGAGTGTAGGACTAGCCATTATTGTAATGATGTACCGGAACACCCACTCCGTGGATGTAAACTTTTTGAACAGGTTGAAGAATTGATTTAATTGAACTGGATATATATATGGGTAATATTATACAATTAGCCTGGTTAGTTCCACTGTTTCCTCTTATTGGTTTCCTGATTAATGGGCTTGGAAGAAGATCCTTGTCAAAGGGAGCGATAAGCTTCATTGGAAGCGGGGCGATACTTGCTTCCTTTATCGTAAGTATCATGATCGTTCTCCAGGTAAAATCACCGGGCTTTACCGCTTCCCAGGGAGTGCTAAAGATGTTTGATTTTATAAGTGTCGATAAGCTGATCATCCCTTTCGCTTTTCAGATCGACCAGTTGTCTTCTTTATTTCTCCTTATTATTACCGGTGTCGGTTTCCTGATCCATGTTTATTCTACCTCTTACATGCACGACGAAGAATCTGAACACTTCGGTCGTTACTTCGCATATCTTAATTTATTCGTGTTTTCCATGTTACTTCTGGTGATGGGTGGCAATTTCGTTATCATGTTCATCGGATGGGAAGGAGTAGGGCTGTGTTCTTACCTGCTCATAGGCTTCTGGTTTAAGAACAGCGATTACAATGATGCGGCAAAAAAGGCATTTGTAATGAATCGCATAGGCGATTTCGGCTTTCTACTTGCCGTATTCTGGATCATAGCTAAAGTGGGAAGTGTTGATTTTTCAACTGTATTCGCTGCTGCGCAGTCGCTCAGCAAAACAGATATTACCATTATTACGCTTTTATTGTTTGTAGGTGCAGCAGGCAAAAGTGCCCAGATACCGTTGTACACCTGGTTGCCCGATGCGATGGCGGGCCCTACCCCGGTGTCGGCCCTTATACACGCTGCTACCATGGTTACCGCCGGCATATATATGATAGCAAGAAGCAATATTCTTTATTCGCTGGCACCGATCACTCAAACGGTAGTTGCAGTAACAGGACTTGTAACCGCAGTTTTCGCTGCAACTATAGCTTTACAGCAGAACGATATTAAGAAAGTATTAGCCTATTCCACGGTAAGTCAGTTAGGGTATATGTTTCTAGGATTGGGCGTTGGCGCCTACACGGGTGCCGTATTTCATGTAATGACACATGCATTTTTTAAGGCTTTACTATTTTTAGGTGCCGGCTCGGTGATTCATGCGATGCATAGCGAGCAGGATATCCGTAATATGGGTGGCCTCAAGAAACAAATGCCCGTTACACATATTACCTTTTTGCTCGGGTGCCTGGCAATAGCGGGAGTACCGCCTTTCTCGGGATTCTTCTCCAAAGATGAAATCCTGGCGGGTGCATTCTCTGTTAATCCTGTGTATTACTATATTGGTGTTGCCGGAGCCTTGATGACCGCCTTTTATATGTTCCGGCTATATGCTATGACTTTTACAGGAACATTCCGGGGAACACATGAGCAGGAGCATCATCTTCACGAAAGCCCGGTTGCCATCACTTTTCCACTAATAGTACTGGCAGTGCTTGCCGCAATTGCAGGATTTGCCGGGTTGCCGGAGGTATTTGTTGAGAATGGACACGCACTCGAACACTTTCTGGCACCTATTTTTGCCGAATCGGCAAAGTTGAAACACGCCAATCATCTTGATCACACTACAGAAATAACCTTGATGGTATCCGTGACCGTACTTATTCTTATAACGATCATTTATGCCTGGATCAGATTCAGCAGGTACCGTAAAACAGAGGCTGACACCAAAGGATTGGCAAGAGTACTTGAAAACAAGTGGTATGTCGATGAGATTTATAACGCTGCAATAGTAAGGCCATTAAACGCCTTCTCGGGATTACTGAACAGGGTAGTAGAGAAAGTATTGATCGATGGTTTGGTAAATGGTGTCGGGAAAAGTATCCAATACGGTAGTCGTCAGCTCCGTTTGCTGCAAAGCGGTCAGGTTGGAAGCTATATATTATTAATGGTATTAAGCATACTGGCATTTTTTGCCCTAGTATTCTTTACAAAGAAATGATCAGAATAACATTATGATACCAGTTTTATTATTAATTATCCCTTTACTCACCGGCCTTCTTTTGTTTGCCGTAAAGAATGAGAAGAGCGCTAAAAACCTGGCACTTCTTTCTTCTATAGCAACGCTGACAGTTTCTTTACTCGGCGTTACATACATGAAAAATGCAGGATATCTCGATTATGACATGGAATGGATGCCTGCTCTTGGAAGCCGGTTCCATGTTCGGCTAGACGGTATGGGTCAGATTCTTTGCCTGCTTACTGCCATTTCATTTCCTTTAATATTTGTTGCTACCTATTATAACCGGTATAAAAATGCTGCAAGTTTCTATGCCCTAATGCTCTTGTCTCAGGCTGGTTTGATGGGAGTTTTTATAGCAGTAGATGCGCTATTGTTTTACTTCTTCTGGGAGCTTGCCCTGATCCCCGTTTATTTTCTATGTTCCATCTGGGGAGGCGAGAAGCGTATTGCGGCTACTTTTAAATTCTTCATCTACACCTTTGCCGGATCTCTCCTGATGCTACTGGGCCTCATTTATCTTTATTTCAAGGCCAATCAGTCGTTCTCACTCGAAGCCTTCTATGCCATTCAATTTAAGCCAGGACAGGATACTGCTATTTTCTGGATGCTTTTTCTTGCGTTTGCCATCAAGATGCCCATATTCCCCTTTCACACCTGGCAGCCTGATACCTACGAGCAGTCACCTACGGCTGTAACTATGGTGCTAAGTGGCATCATGGTAAAAATGGGTGTTTTTGGATTGCTAAGGTGGGTAGTACCCGTAGTGCCGTTTTCAAGTTGGCAACTGGGCGACAGGATAACGATTTTTGCCCTTATAGGGCTTATTTACGCTTCCCTCGTTGCCATTAAACAGGACGATTTGAAAAGACTGGTAGCTTATTCTTCAATAGCCCATATCGGCCTAATGTGTGCGGCTATTTTTGCGACAGATAAGAGCGCTACCCAGGGGGTGATGTTGCAAATGTTCAATCATGGAATCAATATCATAGGTCTCTGGATTGTGGTGGATGTGATAGAACAACAATTCAAGACCCGAAAGATATCCGAACTTGGTGGAGTGGCCCAGAAAGCACCAGCTCTTGCCATTTTACTCGTCATTATTGCATTCGCCAATATCGGATTACCACTAACCAATGCTTTTATAGGGGAGTTCATGATGTTTAACGGAATATTTACATCGAAGGCAACTGCTTTTAATGTGGTGTTTACAATAGTTGCACTGGTCGGCATTATATTATCTGCGGTATATACCCTCAACATGATAAAGAAGGTATTTTACGGCAATACATCAGAACTTACAAGTGCAGGGCATGATATATCATTTAATGTAAAGCTGGCACTATCCATCATCGTAGTGCTGATTATTGTACTGGGTGTGTTTCCCAAACCAATGTTATCTGTTACGAATCAATTATCGGATGCAATCCTTGGAAGGATGTATTTAAAAAATTAGAGAACGCTTAAGTTATTATGAACGCAATTATTTTGTCAGCAATATGGGGTGTAGCAATGATGTTCAGTGGTATTTTCTTAACCAAAGGAGAAGCTATAAGAGCCGCCGCCATACTCGGGTTAGTTGTTCTGCTGGGTGTGAATATAGCTGAACTCTACGGCTACCGGCTGTTCAATATCGATACCCGTGGAATGCTTTCATTCAATAGTTTCTCTCTTGTTTTCAATGCGGTTCTTTTTGGATGTACCCTCATCTATTTTCTGCTTTCGTCTAAAGATATTCTTAAGGTAGGCACCAATAAAGCAGAGTATTTTTCTCTGATATTTTTTGTTCTTAGCGGAGTAAGTATTGCTTCTTCTTTCAATACGCTCCTGATGCTTTTCCTGGGTATCGAGATTATCTCCATACCTCTGTACATACTTACCGGTAGTGATAGAAAGAATCTTAAAAGCAATGAAGCCGCCTTGAAGTATTTCCTGATGGGCTCGTTTTCTACCGGCATTATGGTTATGGGCATTGCTTTAATCTACGGCGCAAGGGGCAGTTTCGATATTGCGGGAATGAATACTGCCATGCAACAGGGGCTGAACCCGTTACTGCTGAGTGGCCTTCTTCTTCTGCTTATTTCGATGGCATTTAAGGTGTCGGCAGCTCCTTTTCATTTCTGGACGCCGGATGTGTATGATGGCGCCCCTACTGTTTTCACCTCATTTATGGCAACAATCGTGAAAGCAGGTGTTTTTGTAGCATTCCTGCGTTTATTCGATGGAGCTTATGGCTCCATGTCAGACAAGTGGAAACTGGTTGTGGTAATTATTATAGCAGCTACCTTGCTGATAGGGAATATTACAGCTGTTTTTCAGCAAAGCGTAAAAAGAATGCTTGCCTATTCAAGTATAGCCCAGGCAGGTTTTATGTTCTTCGCCTTATTCAGTTATAACGACCTGTCAAAAGAAGGGCTTCTTTTGTATTCAGCGGCCTACTGTTTGGCCACAACTGGTATTTTTGCCATCCTGATAAAAATGAAAGATTATACGTTCGATGGCTTTAATGGAATGGGCAAGTCTAACCCACTGCTTGCAGCCACTAACACTATTTTCCTCCTATCACTTGCCGGCATCCCCCTTACGGCTGGGTTTACCGCCAAGTTCTACATGCTTTCTTCAGCTATAAAAACCGGCACTTATGGATGGCTCGTGATCCTGGCAGTTCTTTGCGCCGCGGTAAGTGTGTACTATTATTTTCGGGTGATCCAGTCCATGTATTTCAAGGAAGGGGACAGTCAACGGATAGAAGTAAGCTCTTCCTTCCGGCTCGGACTGGTAGTAATTTCAGCTATTATTATACTTCTCGGGATATTTCCTCAAATACTTTTCTATAAGTTGTATTTTTAAGAAATGAAGTTTCCTGACGTCATCAGCTTATCATACCGTACTATCAGAAGCAACCGGCTTAGAACGGGTATTACAGTGTCTATCATTGCCCTTGGCATTGCAGCGCTCATAGGCATCCGTACCGCGATTGAGGCTATGACACAGAAATTCACCGAGAGCTTTTCCTCCATGGGTGCCAATGGATTCAGTATCCGGTACAAGCCTTCCTGGCAGGTAAATTTCAACAGAGGCGTGGTAAAAGAAGATACCCGCAAGCGAAAACAGAAAAAGTCGAATACCGATAAACGCATCACCCGCGAACAGGCAGAATCTTTCAAGGAGAATTTCAGGTTCCCTGCGCAAGTCGGTCTGTCTTTCTCGGGTAAGAGGAATTCAACTATTACCTATAATACGAAGAAAACAGGTCCTAATGTCTACATCCTCGGGGGTGACGAAAACTATCTCGATCTTAATGGATATTCCGTTGCTTACGGCCGTAACATTGGAGTGAAAGACGTTTCATCCGGTGCGCTGGTTTGTTTGATAGGAAAAGATGTTGCGGTCAAATTGTTTGGTGATGATAATCTGGAGAAGCCGGTAGATAGAATCGTACGCGTAAACAATATCGCCTTAAGGGTGATAGGGACATTGAACCCAAAAGGCTCTACACTGGGGCGAAGTTGGGACAACTGCATAGTTACATCCTACATAAATGTCCAACGCTTTTTTCCGAACTCAGATAATGCTTCATTCTCGATAGGTGTGAAGGTGCCAGACGTAAAATTTCTTCAATCCGGTATAGGAGAAGCTCAGGGGGTGTTTCGCCCCTTACGCAGGCTGACCTCCCTGGAAGAAGACAATTTCGTTGTGGACAAAAGCGACAGCTTCGTTGAAATGCTGCTGCGTCAGCTCAGTATGCTTACCATTGCAGCCCTGGTCATTGGCTTTATAACCCTGGTTGGAGCAGCAATCGGATTAATGAACATCATGCTCGTAGCAGTGAGCGAACGCACTAAAGAGATCGGCCTCGTGAAGGCAATAGGCGGCAAGCAGCAAAATATCCGCCAGCAGTTCCTTTATGAATCCGTTATTATCAGCCTGCTGGGCGCGGTTTTTGGAATAATAGCGGGTATTCTCCTTGGAAACATAGTAAGTCTCCTGATGAATACAGGGTTTGTAGTACCCTGGGGTTGGGTTGCCTTTGGAGTCTTTATCTGCTCTATCGTTGGTTTAGGTGCTGGTTTGTATCCCGCTTTAAAAGCTTCCAGGCTCAATCCTATCGAAGCTTTAAGATATGAGTAGAATCAGCGCCTGTTATCTTTATTCTAAAAAGTTTCCCCCAAAGCTTAATGTTGGAAGAAATTCCTATATTGCGCTTCCTCATTAAAAATTAATTCTGAATTTGGGTTTTGAATCTATTTTTTCATTAGACTTGTATCTTCAAAAGCTTTGCACAAATAATTAAAACACTAAAAAAAAACGATCATGGCTGAGACAAGACCATCTGCGACTGTAAAAAGTGCATCATCCGTTCAACCAAAGAAGAGTAGTAATGTGATTTCATGGATTGCTCCAGTAGCTTGCCTAGTTCTTGGCTTTTTTATCTGGAGGTTCGTTATGGGCGCTAATGGTAACTTCGAACGTCCAGACGCAGCAGGTGGATTCTGGCCAAAGCATGAAGGACCTAAGACAGGGTTTGCAAAGATGTACGAAGGTGGAGTAATCGTGCCGGTACTGATTTCCTGCTTTCTTATCGTACTCACTTTTAGCGTCGAGCGCTTGCTAACTATCAGCAGAGCTACCGGCAAGGGCAATATAGCTGAGTTTATTCGCAAGGTTCAATATCATTTGGCCAACAGGAACGTAGATGCTGCGCTGGCAGAGTGCGACAAGCAAAGGGGTTCTGTTGGTAATGTAATGAAAGCCGGATTGCGCAAGTATAAGGAAATGACTTCCAATGGAGAATTGGATGCAGAACAGAAAGTGATTTCAATTCAAAAAGAGGTGGAAGAGGCAACAGCGCTCGAGCTGCCAATGCTTGAAAAAAA
>JACMJX010000232.1 GCA_014380425.1 Chitinophagaceae bacterium
TGAAATTCTTGAAAAAGAGATTCAGACAACGGATAAAAGATGGTATCAAATGAATATCATTCCCTATGTTATTATGAAAAGCAAAAAAACGAATGGCGTCATTATCACATTTATAGAGATAACTGCTCGAATAAAAGATTTAGTTAATCAGGAAATGTTGATTGCCGACCATGAAACTTTGTTAGATACCATATCCCATGATATTAAAGGGCCGCTAACCAGTTTGCTTTTAACAATAAATCAACTCAAAAAAATCACCACAGATAATTCTAAAGGGTTTTTGATGATTTTTGGAATTTTAGAGAACTCTATAAAAAAGATGCAGGTAATTATAACCGAACTAACTGATGCAGGTAAACTCAAACATAAATATAAAGTAGAAGAAGAACTTTTAGATTTTGAAAATATTTTAGAGGATGTACGACTTACGCTTGCCGGAACAATTATGGAATCCCGAGCAAAAATTACTTCTGAAATCAAAGTATCGCAAATTCTATATTCCCGGAGGAAGTTGAGAAGTATAGTTTATAATCTTGTGAACAATGCTATTAAATTTCACTCCCCTGGTCGTGATCCGGAAATTTTGATAAAAACAAAAATGGAAAAAAACAACATAGTTATAACCGTCAAAGACAATGGTATTGGCCTAGATAAAAGTAAACACAAATCGGTATTTTCAAAATACTCTCGGGTAGAAAGCACTGTGGAAGGTTCAGGTATTGGTTTGTATCTCGTAAACGAAATTGTAACCAATGCAGGAGGCAAAATCCTGATAAAAAGTCAATTAGGACATGGTTCTGAATTTTTGGTTTATCTAAAAGCGTGATGATTCTGAAACATAAAACATCACTACGATAATAGGATTTCAATTTCCTGGAATCCTTTTTTATCTTATACCGTCCCAACTCACAAGCCCCAATCACCACACTCCCCATACCCTGACAGCATTACGAATACTTATAATACGTTCAAAAAAACCGCGGAACAAGGATAAGACAAGGATAGAGCAAGGATAAGACAAGGATGAAGGAAGCAACAAAAGCATCTCGAAAAATAAAGGAGTTTCTATAAAAAGCGATTACTGTTGCAACATCTTTATAACCAATCCGATCTGTCCTAGATGATACAGGTCGTGATGAATCTGGCCTTCCACGTAGTAGGCGTTGTTATTTTCTCCATCGCTGCTCTCCTGTGCGAGATACTGGTCGTCTTTTGTTTTAAGGAAATCAATCAATTGCTGTTGAGACGCGTAGAATTGCTGCTCAAGCGCTTTCCAGCCGGCAGGTTGTAGCTGTGCTGATGTTTTCCAATTATTTGGACTTTCAATGCTAATCGTTCTGTTTCCACCCATGAGAATGCTTAATACTGACACTCTCCATTCTATCAGATGAGATGTAATTTCTGCTACGGTATGCACACCCGGCAACGGGTTCTTGAATGCGTTCTCTTCCGATAACTGGTTAAACTTTTTAGCGAAGGTTTCATCGAGCCAGATTTCATTGAAAGTGATATCTTCTAACTGACGGAGATAAGCATCCAGTATTTTATTCATAGTGCACGTTTTAAAGGATATAGCAGATAGTGTACCATTATTACTCCGCCGCTTTAAGCCTGGCAATATCATTCTTTAACTGCTCCGCGTAGTTACCAAAGCTTTTTTTACACAGCCATCTGGTAAGATAAAAGCAAGCAGGTACCAGTATTATTATCGTGATGAAAAAAGCTACTAACACTATTGGCTTGGTCATGATGGCATTAATTGATTTTCCGGAACCTAATGAAGCCCCCAGCATGAAACCACCGGCGGCACTCCACGGATAGATGAAGAGAGCTACTTGCTGCTGAACGTTTATCCATTTGTTCAGGTTTTGAATATGACGCTCCATTTCCTTCAGAACGGATGTATTGTCTGCTTCTTTCTTTATCTCGCGGTACAGAAGAAACGCCTCCTTGCCACACCATAGCGTAAATAAAAATACGATTCCTATTGTTAGGATAATCTGCCAGAAAGGAAAGGCAAATATAACCAACAGGTAGACCACGCCTATAAGTATGCTTAATATGATATTAAACAGCAGGTTGCGCCTGATCTTTTCCAGTGGGCCTTTTGATACAAGTTTATCGATGGCAGGCATGTTCATTAAAGCAGCCAGTTCGCTGTCCTTCTTATTGTCAAGGTTTTTCCATTGCTCATCTATGTTCATCGTTCTGCTTTTAAAATGTTCGCCAATTGTTGTTTGATGCGATGTAGTTTTACTGCTACATTATTGTTAGTAATGCCAACTATATCTGCTATTTCACTGTTGTCATAACCATCGAGATTCATAGATATGATAGCCCTGTCAGTTTCCGACAGCCGGCGAATAGCCCACTGCAACTCTTTTAGATCATGATTCACGTCATCCGCAGTAGTGCGTACATCCTGTAATTCCGTAAAAGAATCTTTCTTATCTGCTTTAGCTGACTTACGCTTTTGAGTAAGGATAGTATTCAAGCTCACTCTGTATAGCCAGGTGCTGAATTTTGAATCGCCCCGATAACCACGCCATGATTTCCATGCCTGCAGTACGATCTCCTGATATAAATCTTTCCGATCTTCCGAGTCTGCGGCGTACAAGGACACCAGCTTATATATAATCCCCTGGTTCGATCGCAATTGTTCGAGAAATGCTGATTCGCTCACATGTTCAGTTTTACCTGGGTTAGGGAATAACGCTGCTCTTGTATTGAAGTATCATGCAAGTCCTTTCCTGTAATGGTATAAGAAATACCATCTCTGTCCGTTTTCTCTGTACTTAATAAATACCTGAGAAAACAACGAGCACTTGAATTCAGTGTCATAACAATTTCCTTTACTGTTAATTAATGCGCCGGCGTTACAGCGTATTAGTATCATTGCCACTGCAATAATTACATTAAAAGAAAAATATTCTGCTTTGTGTTTGAGTGCTGGTGCATAGATAGTAGCTGGCCTTACCGTAGGATAGCACCTTCATATTTGCGGGTTTATCATTTGCGCTTGCTCAAGCTACCCTTAATACACGGCGTACTGTACTTCCAGATAGCAGTCGTAACGGGTACTTACAAAACGCCTTTCTTCATCTCGGCGGCAGCATAGTCTGCAGCACGAGCCGTCATAGCCATATAGGTCAGGGAAGGGTTTTGCGTACTAGTGGAAGTCATGCAAGCTCCGTCAGTAATAAATACGTTCTTCACGTTATGCATCTGGTTCCATTTGTTCAATAGTGAAGTTGCGGGATCTTTACCCATACGAACGCCACCCATTTCATGAATATCGAGTCCGGGTGCTTGGTGGCTGTCGCTTGTTTTAATATTGGTAAAGCCTGCTTTTGTAAACATTTCCGTAAACTGCTCAAAGAAATCAACGATCATCTTTTCGTCGTTGTCGTCGTAGGCAACGTCGATATTGAGCAGTGGCATACCCCACTCATCTTTCTGATCTTTGGAAAGGCTTACCATATTTGTTTCCTTAGGTATGGTTTCGCCCATTATGTGGCTGGATACATGCCAGGAGGTTAATTCAGATGCAGCCAGATTGTCTTTCAAGGCGCTGCCATAACCATCCGAGTTGTTACGGGTGTTTCTGGATGCCGAAAAACCGGCGGCATATCCTCTCAGGAAGTTGGTCTCCTGCTTGTGCAGGTTTCTGAACCTTGGCAGGTAGGCGCTGGTAGGTCGGCGTCCTTCCATAGTGAAATCTTTATGACCATCATAAGTAGCGCTAATCTTGCCGCGGTAAATATGAAAAGCGATATACTTGCCCAGCAAACCATTATCGTTACCAAGCCCGTTAGGGAAGCGGCGTGAGGTAGAGTTGAGCAATATAAGATTCGTATTGATGGCACCGGCGTTTACAAATACTACCCGTGCGAAGTATTCAGTCACCTTTTTTGTTACTGAATCTATTACCCTTACACCTGTTACCTTTTGTTGCTGATCATCGTAGATCAGTGATTCCACTATAGAATTGGCGCGGAGGGTAAGGTTGCCCGACTTTTGCGCCCAGGGGATGGTAGAGGAATTACTGCTGAAATAACCCCCGAACGGGCATCCCCGCTGGCAGAGTGTGCGTTTCTGGCATTGCGCTCTCCCCTGCTCCAGGTGAATGGGCTGAGGGTCGGTAATGTGCGCACAGCGGCCATATATTACCTGACGGTCTTTATAATTTTCGGCAACGGAACTTTTAAAGAAGTCTTCCACGCAGTTAAGATCCAGTGCGGGAAGGAATTCACCGTCGGGCAGGTGTGGAAGTCCATCTTTATTACCTGATATGCCAACAAATTTTTCTACATAACTGTACCAGGGAGCAATATCCTGGTAAGAGATCGGCCATTCCACGGCAAAGCCGTCACGGGCAGGGCCGTCGAAGTCGAACTGGCTCCACCGCTGGGTCTGCCTTGCCCACATCAGGGATTTACCCCCTACCTGGTAACCGCGGATCCAGTCGAATGGTTTTTGCTGCACGTAAGGGTGCTCCGTATCTTTCACGAAAAAGTGCATCGCATCTTCACGGTAAGCATAGCACCGGCTGATAACGGGGTTTTCTTCCTGAATAGCCAGCGGCACCTGCCCGTGATGCGGAAACTCCCATGGATACTTGTTAGTAGTAGGATAGTCTTTCAGGTGCTCCACATTGCGACCGCGCTCCAGCACAAGAGTCTTAAGACCCTTTCCTGTAAATTCTTTCGCAGCCCAACCTCCGCTCATCCCAGACCCTATTACGATTACGTCAAAAGTGTTGCTCTCCGTAGGCATGGTACTATAATTAATTATGCTTTTTTTGTATTGTTTTTCTGTACCGGTACGCATCCTTTAAAGCGCCCTGGAATCAACTCATAGGGCTCTACTTCCGTTAAGAAGTACTTGGAGTTGGTATATGCCTGTATCGTTAATTTCCGGGCATTACTGGCGAAATAATGAATATCGCTCTTTTTATCTTTCTCTGCCGATAATTTTGTGAGAAAAGCGATCCGTTGAGTAGTGTCCGATTCCAGAAAGGAGCGCTCGTTACCATCCGAATAGGCTTTGTCGAATGCCACAAGCCCCCCCATAAATCGCTGCTGGTCTTCCTTAGCGTAGCAATCGTTCAACATTGTCCATATAAATAATGGAGCGCCTATCGCTTTTGCTCCGGGGGTAGTTGTTTGGGGAATAATCGTTTCTGCAAGTTCGGCTACCAGCTTTTCCTGGCTTCCGGTGACGCTTATATTGGTGAGCGACAACGTTGCTTTGTCCTCACGATTCAGGCAAGCGGGTATTAGCAAGGTTCCCCCGGTGATATAAACCAATTGCCTGATAGCAGTTCTTCTTTTCATACGGCCCGATATTGTTAGTTATGTAAATTAACAAATATTTCCGGGGAGTAGCAAATAAAGCAGCAAGCCGGGGGTTCAAACCGGAAGATCAGGATCAGGAGGGGCGAGATTTAGCTCCCGTGAAATATCCCCCTATAATCGTTATCGCCCTTTGCACCTGCTTATCCACATCCTTTATTTTAGTAATCGTATGAATAACATTTCTCTTTTTGCCAGCCGTCAGCTTTTCAAATTTCTCTTTTATCGCTTCATCCTGTTCTAACAGAGCCTCCAGCACAGGAGGAATCTCAACGCCCAGGGGGTTGGGATCTTCTTCCAGCCTGAACTGAACCTTTGCACCCAATGATTTTTTGATTGCAAGCAGGTTCTTCGTGGATATAATGATGAAGAAATTACCATCGCCCAGGCTATTCAGCCCGCATTGGAATGTAAGCTTTTTATCCAATGTACACAAAAAACGGGTGCGGCGCTTGTTGGCAAAGCCGTCAACTACAGCAGCGTTCACCTGCAGGTAAAAATACCCGCCTTTTCTTTTTTCCAGTTGACCGATCGTTTGCTCGTCTTTGTACGATTTCATCTTCGATTATAAAGAAATGGTCAACGACCAATCAAAGTAAAAGTCCGTTATTGTAGGTGTATTCTGACTAAGTGCATCTCTTTTGCACGTTACTGATAATAGTATTTGGCTTGCACGCATTGTATTTATAAAATATTTACAACTTGTGGGATTAACGGCAAACAGCGCTCTTTTGCTATTCCTCATCAATTAAGGTATTAAACATATTGCCGCCAGGCGGTAACCCGCCATATCCTAAGGGTAGCTGCGGAAATTGTTCCTGGCGTTGCAGTAAGTAATGCAGAAATTGCGGTTTACTCGTAATTCGCTGAATATATTGAAGCAATTCCATCTTCTTCAAATCCTTGTACTCGTCATCGCTAAGCCCCGCAAAAATTTCATTTACATATCCCTTATCTTTCAAATGCCGACTTATTTGCTTCCAATCTAATTCCCCTACTGCATCCCAGGATTCAAGCCCAAACTGGTATTGGCCTATTACCTCGTCGATCCATATAACATGTTTGTTGAATCCCATGAACTGAGCGGTTATTTCCTCATACGTCCATCGAGGGTCCCGTCTTCGTGCAATGATGGCAACCTCCGCTTCCACGTCAGGAAGCAATATGCAGCTATGTATTGAGCTGCCGTCACAAAAAATTATTCTTTTTGCTTCTTTGTACACCCTTAGCTGCTCATATATCGTGTGCCGCTCCGGATAGAAAATAAAATAACCTTGACGCTTCAGATATTCTTCGAAGACGGCTTCACCGATTGGCCGCCCGGATTCAATAGGCAAGCCACTACGGGAAACATAGACATGGTGATGTTTATCAGCGCGCTCGGGTAAGTAACCTTTTGATTTAAAGGCACTGACAAAATGCAGAAAAGACGGGTCGCGTTTAGTAAAGAGACCAAACCCATATTTCTGCTCAGGAACTAGTACGCATTTTAATCGGACTGGATCGGAAAAGAAAACGATCCGGTCTACCGGAATACCTAGGCCCTCAAATACATCATTCATATAGTTTCCCTTCTTCCAATACTCCGGCATGCCCCAGCTTGAATAGAAAACAATGTACGGGTCGTACATTTTGTAGGAATTGTAGGCCCATAACCGGCCAAGAGATTCTACTAGAAAATGGCCAAAATTATTGAAGAGAATACCTGCGAATAGAAAGAGGCCGTCTGCTTCCGGCAATGGAGCGAGTATTGATGAAGAATCCTTACCAATCGGAAGTTTTTGACATGGCTTACCATTCCTCATCAATATGGCTGCTTGAAGTAATTCGAAACGGTCGGGGTTCATGAGTCCTCCATAATAAGAATATCCTGAAGCACTGTCGGACATTGGAAATGACACTACGTTCTTATATATCCCGATCTGATTCATTTGTCCTGCACTTATTTTGTCGAGCTCATGCTGATCCACGTTTTTAGAAACGATTTTATGGATAATATCTGCAGACTTTATAACTCCGGAAAAATTAGGTTCAGTATGTTTAAGCGGCCTTTTCTGAATTGTACGAGCTAATTCTAGAAAACGAACAAAAATCTTAGTCAAAGTAAACAATGGTTTAAAATTATCTCTAAGTGAACCATATCTGAAGCACTCAGGTACAAAAACATGCTTTAGATCCATCTGCCGTCCTCGAAATGTGAATAGTATGTAAGTACAACGAATGCCTCTATTTATTATAAATTATATGTAACAAATAGTTCTTTGTATCAAATAAATATATTGTACGAAGTAAAGGTTTTTCTCTGTGTACAAAAATCATCCGGTATTTATTCATAATCTTTTAACATCGAAAGAATCAAGGAGCACCACTTATTGAATTAACAAAAACCCCCGGCAAGACTACCGGGGATTTAACCTTATCCTATTGAAAAAAACCGAATTGAAGGGCAGGAAATGGGCTTCGTTTGTTACGAAATGCCCTGGCCTGTTTAATCCCTTATAATGATATAATGAGCACGGCTTAAATAATCAAACCAGCATCTTTTATTTACTTTCCTAAGATTCAGTATTTAAATACTCTCTAACTTTCTCGACAATCTCACTCGTTGCCCGCCCTGTGTCTATCAACCGCTTTAATGCATCCCGGCTTACGCCTTTTTCAACAGTCAATGGTTTAATGGATCCATACAAGCTAAATGCTTTCTTTATCAACTGCCTTTCGGCATTTGATATCTCAATGGTTTTTCGCATAGCAATCTTTTGTTACATTTACGCGTAAATTACTTGCTAAGTACTTATTAATAAAACAAAAATACGTCATTTAGTCTACGAAAAGTAGTACAGGAGCGGATTTTCTGAGATATTCTTTTATTTAAATCATATATGTCTAACAATCAATTTAATGCAGTTTATAAATATTTGATCGGCAAGAATGAAATTGTTGGAAAAGCTGATTTCGCTGAAAAGATCGGTTACAACCGGGTGTATGTATCCGAAATATTGAACGGTAAAAAGCCCGTTACAAGAAAGCTGGCACAGTTGCTTTATAAGAAGTATGCTATTAACCAGGATTGGCTGTTGGAAGATAAAGGCAATATGATCGACTATTCCAGCACCGTCAGCGATGTGGAGAATATCTTGTCTGAAAACGATCATAAAGCTCGCATATTAAGGGATGCTATGCAGATAATGGGAGAGTACGCCCAACAACTGGAGTCCAGTGATAAAAACAAGAAGCCCGCACAACAACGAAAGCCTCGTAAAAAATAAGTGTTACTTTTCTTTTTAAATACAGGCGACTAAGCAGTTCATCATAAAAAATGAGAACACCTATTCCGGGATTCAGACTGTTCTCGGCTTTGTTTCAGGAGTGATGGATCTTTATGCGATAGAACTCTTTAGAAAGGAAAATCTCCCACCATCAAGTGCCCGAACCCTCTAAACGCGCTGGTTCGAACTCCATGGATGTGGGAGATTCTGGAATTATCGACTACGTTCGAGTACGGTCTTCAGATTAACCAGGCTGGTATCCATATCTTTTCCAAGCATTTCCGGAATATCGACGAATACCATCATCAAATTCATAGGATAGGGTATCTTGCTATTAAACACCCATTTCACTTTAGTCTGACTATCGCTAATAGCGTCGGTTGTTGTATAAGCAGTTGCCTTTCCCTCAAACGGCTTAATAAAATGAAGTGCGACATCTGCTCTTTCTCCCTCCTTTATAGCGGTTATTTGCTGCTCTCCCTTACCCACCTCATCCTTATCACTTTCCCAGGTTGACTGGTAGCCCACCGTTCCATCCGTTCCTTTATGTGTGAATCTTACATTAGGATCCAACATAACCCACTTACTATAGTTTCGTTGGTTTTCAACGTATTTTACATAATTAAACACCTCTTGCTTCGGGCGATTAATAGTTATTTCCCGTTCTACGGTGTATTCCTTTTTAGCGAACAATGCTACTACTAAAAGAACTACAAACAAGGCTGCAATAACAATCAGAACTTTTTTAAATACTTTCATGATGATATCAGTTTTAGATTCGTGAACTTACAGTTATTCTCCAAATATTATTGTTCCGAAAGCGCTTTAATTTTATCCATCGCTTTGTCCCAGGCCTGCGACATTGATTCGTACATCTCCTCCCCCATATCGCAGGTTACCTGTAAGGCAGTGCCCCCATTAGCTTCCGTTAGGTAATAGGATTCCATTCCTCCTTTCATGCCGCTGGCCAATTCACCTTCATAATCTTCCTTCCCATCGGTTACCACTCCAGTGTATTCGAGTGCAAGCTTCCTGTGAGGATCGCTCTCCACCACCTTGCTGATAAGACCGTTCTTGGTATGGTCAACGAATATCGCCTTACTGCCCACTTTCCAGTCTGTTTCAGCATAGGTACCCGGGCTAAATTCCGCATACCATTGGCGTGTTAAGCTGTCTTCTTGTAAAACGTTCCAGACTACTTCTGCTGGTGCATCAATGCTGATTGATTTTTGGATCAGTTTCTTTTTCATACTAATTTATTTAAATTGTTTTTTTCAATATCGAAACATACATAAGCATGTTTGCTGGTACAAAGCTAACAGCGTTCGGTGACATCAATGAGGCGCGAATACGGCAATCAAAGGGGGTAATTGCGTCGGAAGCACGGTTATTGCTTCTATTGAACAATGGCTTTTGTTTTTACATCATTAAACGTAAAGGCCTGATGAGAAAATACAATAACTCCGCCGGAGATTCCGGTATTTCAGGTTATGAAACAGGGTTGGAGTACATCCAAGTGCGATTCGGTTATGGCCGTTCTTATACATATAGCTATAAAAGGGCCGGGAAAGAACATGTCGACAACATGAAGGTACTGGCAGAAAAAGGACGAGGACTCAATACCTATATCAACCGGTATGTAAAGGATCTGAATGATTAACAAGATGTATCCCAGGCGGGAACCCACTAATTACTTGGCTGCAACACATCAGGATTGATATCCGTAACTTCTACCGAGCTCTCCGGTCTCACTTCAGCGGCCAATTCCTTTAGCTCCTCTATCCTTGCTTCAGTAGTGGTGTAGAGCATATAAAAAGTATACGTACTCCTTTCGGCAGCACCCGAAGCAATAGTATTTATGTTGGAATGGGAAACGGCAATGTCTTTGTGAGCCGATAGCCATGAATTTATTTCATCCTGCACCTGCGTTAGATCTGATCCGGAAAAAAGTTTAATCTGAAACATACTTGTTGGTTTAATAATTATCAGATGACACGTCGCTATCCGCATCGGATAAGCTTTAAATACTGTGCCATAATTGAATGCTGGTATAAATCTTATATTAGGAGCTACACGAAAGCATGGAACAACCCGCAGCTTGCCCGGCCCAGTCGGGCCGTCTTACGAAAAACTGATCGAACCGGTCAGAATAAGGGTTCCGGATGGCTTCCTGCAGCCGCAGGAATAAAGTATTGTTACCGCGACCAAGATCTTGAATAGCTTCATGAAGCAAGTAATTGCGGAGTACGAACCTCGGGTTACTGGCACGCATTTTCCTTTCAGATTCCTCCCGGCTACACGTATTGGTTTTCATTCTCTCAAGGTACTGTCTTACAAAAAGAACCAACAGTTCTGAGGCTTCGGCGGAAGGCTCTTTATAAAAACTTTCTTTGAAGCAATCGATGATCTCATTAGCATCCGACAGCGCTGAAGGTAGCGTGATAAGCAGCTGGTAAAAAATCGTCATATCGGGCTTTATGGCGATCATGGCCTTTTCAATCATACTAATCAAGCTGCTATCTTCCGGTCTTAAGCTATCCAGCCCTAGCTTATCAGCCATCATTGCAGTGTACTTGTTCCAGAACGTGCTGTCATAACCATCCAGTGCCTCTACAAGTTGATCGGTTCCTTCAAACAGCGGTGCTATCGCACTTGCAAGACAGCTTAAGTTCCACTTAGCCACCGATGCCTGTCTGCCGAAAGCATACCTTCGGCCCGGGAGATCGGTTGTATTGGGAGTAAACTCGGGATCATAATCATCCACGAACGAGTAAGGACCATAATCGATCGTAAGCCCGAGAATCGACATATTATCGGTATTCATAACTCCATGAACAAATCCCACCCGTAACCACTCCACTATCATAACGGCCGTTCTTTCCACCACTTCTTTATACCATTGAAGATATTTGTTCTCTCCCGTAATGTGCGGGTAGAACCTCTCGATCGTCCAGTCTGTCAGTTTCTTCAGATTCTCTGTTTCCTGCCTGGCGGCCAGCAGTTCAAAACTTCCAAAGCGCAGAAAAGAAGGCGCTACACGCAGCACGATGGCGCCGGGTTCATGTTCCGGATGTCCGTCATAAAACATATCCCGCAGCACCTGGTCGCCCGTAGTAACGAGGCTTAGCGCTCTTGTGGTTGGAACCCCCAGGTAGAACATAGCCTCGCTCATCAGATACTCTCTCAGGGAGGAACGCAAAACCGCCCTACCATCCGCTCTCCGGGAATAAGCGGTGGGGCCTGCCCCTTTCAACTGCAGCTCCCAGCTCTCTCCTTTAGCATCGATCCATTCGCCCAAAGTAATAGCCCTTCCATCGCCCAGCTGCCCTGCCCAGTGGCCAAACTGATGGCCTGCATAACACGCCGCATAAGGATACATGGTGGATGTAATAAAGTTACCTGCAAGAATATCTATAGCATCTTCAGACGCAGGCTTTCCCATACCCAGCTCCGCAGCTAATTCATCTGACCAAGCAAGAAGAGCAGGATCACTAACAGGAGTGGGAACAGCTTTACTGTATAATGCACCCGGTGTTTGCCGGGGACGGGTATTGCCACTCTGGTCACCCTCAAAAGCTGTTACAAAATCCTTTTTATATATATTTGAAACAAGATTATTCATATTATTATTTACTAACTATTTTCAGTGTAATCTATGTGCAATAAACGTTCCGAAGCACCTGTTTTTAGAGTCCTTTAGACTTGTTCGTGGTTTAGCGCCCGAACCCTATCGTTCACAATCCCCGCACACTTGGCAATAGGATCGAAGCGCAGCAGCAGTCGATCGTATCTTTAACAATATAAAAAGTAAAATGTTGGTCCTCTGCCGTTGGGATCATGGCATAATATTTTCCGATATCGAAGCATGCGCTACACTTCTTTCTTGCTTACCGTCCTTTTACCCGTCCTTCAAGTCCTCCATTCCTGCAGCCCGTCTGCGCCCGGAATATTCGGCAAAAAGACACCCCACGAACAGTACGGCCAGAAACTGACCAATGCAGGCCTGCGCGAAACTACACTGGGCCGCTCCTGGTTTAGCCGTGCCGAGGAAAGCCTCCGCAGCCCTCTGCCCATATCGGTTCCTTATAAAGAAACCGGTTTCTTTTCTTCCGAACGCCCGGAGGCCGCTGGCTTTCTTTTCGAGGGCACCCGAGGAGAACGCCTACAAATAAGCCTGGATAAAAAACCAGTTCAGGGGTTTTCGATATATATGGACCTCTGGGAGTTAACCGAAGCCGATAGTACGCGCCCTAAATGGATCGCCTCTTCAGATACTTCTAATAAAACCCTCGAATACGACATTAAGAAGAAGGGCAATTATCTGTTGAGAATACAACCTGAACTTCTTTCTGAAGGTGAATACACGCTGTCTATACTATCTGGGCCCTCGCTCGCCTTTCCTGTTCCCGCAGCCAGAGGGCGTGTAGGCAGCCTTTGGGGAGATAACCGCGACGGTGGCGGGCGCAAGCACGAGGGCATCGATATTTTCGCTGCTTTCCGCTCACCGGTAATAGCGGCTACAGATGGAGTGGTAACGGCCGTTAATACCAACAATCTGGGAGGAAAAGTGGTATGGCTGAACACCCGGGATGCCAACTACACATTGTACTATGCCCACCTCGACGAACAGATCGCCACACCGGGTCAGGTGGTTAAAAAAGGAGACACCCTGGGGCTTATAGGCAATACCGGCAATGCGCGAAACACACCACCCCATCTTCACTTTGGTATCTATACCACAGGAGGCCCTATCGATCCACTGCCTTTCGTGAAGCCCCGGGTAAGTAAGTTGGTCAATATTACTGCACCACTCAATCGCCTGGGCAAACAAGTTAGAAGCACTGGCCGCATTACAAAGCTGCAGGAAGAGCCGGAAGCAAAATCTAAAAATGATTCCTCTATCGCCATTCATACATTACTAAACGTACAGGCAGCTACAGGCCAATTTTACAAAGTTTCTTTACCAAACGGGGAACGTGGATACATTGCGGAAAACGCTGTTACAGGTATAGACAAACCAGTACAGCAATTCCAGCTAATCAGGGCTTTACCACTACTTAGCCAGCCCCTTCAAAATGCCCCGCGGAAAGCAGTACTCAAAGAGGGTACAAAGGTAGATGTACTCGGCTCTTTTGGCGGATTCCAATTAATACGCAACGCCAACGGGGAAACAGGGTGGATCGGTGCCAGATGATAACCAACCATCTGCCGGGTAACCAGCTATGGTAGTGCAATCACCTGTTTAGGGGATAGATATGCCTGATAATTTATGAGAGGTTTGCAACTTCCACGGTTACTTAAAACCACTCTAAAACAACACTCACGAAAATAGCTGCCCTTTTTTCAGCATTGCTTGCCCTGGGTATATGGGGTAAGATCAGGCACAAGATCCCTAAATCCGATTACCAGACGGTGAAAGCTACGGGGCTGGTATACTGTTCCCCTCTTTTCGATACCGCTTCTCTTACGGGCAAAAATGCCCCTCTTTTAACTGGTTTGGGCAGCCTTGAGTATAAAGTGACTACTCGTTCAAGAATGGCTCAAAAGTATTTCAATCAGGGCCTGGCGCTCACGTACGCCTTCAATCATGGTGAGGCGGCAAGATCGTTTCAGGCCGCCATACTGCAGGACAGTACCTGCGCAATGGCTTATTGGGGGCTTGCTATGGTGATGGGCCCTAATTACAATACGGCAATCGACTGGAATGTACTGGGAGAAATCAATCAGCTGGTTGAAAATGCCATAAGATATTCAAGCCGAGCCACTCCCAGGGAAAAGGGTCTTATCAACGCATTGTCGAAACGCTTTCCCTATAGCAGTGCAAACGACATGCAACCTTATTATGCAGCTTATTCGGATGCAATGAAACAGCTGCACGAATCCTTTCCAGACGATACCGAGATTGCGGTGATCTACGCCGATGCGCTGATGAACCTCCACCCCTGGAATCTCTGGCTTAAAGATGGTACCGCACAACCCTGGACTCCGGCCATAATGGAGTTGCTGGAAAATATCCTGAAGAGAAATCCCTACCATCCGGGAGCTATACACTATTACATTCATGCATCCGAAGCATCTGGCAGCGCCTCAAAAGCATTACCTTACGCAGATCGCCTGAGCGGGCTGATGCCGGCTGCCGGCCACCTCGTGCACATGCCCTCGCACATCTATATCCGAACAGGGCACTATCATAAAGGAGTTATTGCCAACGAAAAAGCAAGTGCGGCAGATAGTACTTATATTGCGCAATGCCGGGTGCAGGGAGCCTATCCCCTGCTGCTTTATCCGCACAATATTCACTTTCTCGCAGCCTGCGCTTTTCTGGAAGGAAGTAGCCAGAAAGCAATGGACGCGGCATGGATGGTGGCTCGCAAGGCAGACAGGAAATTTCGTGCAGAAAACAATACTGTGCAGCACTTTTACAGCATCCCTTATTATACCATGGTGCATCTGGCCCGGTGGGATGAGATCCTGCAACAACCTCCGCCGGAATCAAACCTCACTTACCCGCTTGCTATATGGCACTATGCTCAAGGCATGGCATATGCCGCAAAGGGCAATTATAAAAAGGCGGAAGAAGAAGCAGACTTCCTAAAGAAATATGCCGCCGACGAATCGCTTAAAACACAGTTGATATGGGAGATGAACAGCGTGTACGATCTCGTCAACCTCGCCGCTCATGTACTTCAGGGGGAAATAAAGGGCCATAAGAAAGAATATGACCAGGCTATTATACATCTTCGTAAAGCAATTGCTATTGAAGATAATCTCGCCTACACCGAGCCCCCTGACTGGTTTTTTTCAGCACGCCTCACCCTCGGCCACTGGCTTGTAAAAGCCGGGAGATTCGAGGATGCGGAGCAGACCTACCTGCAGGATTTAAAGGTATTTCCGGAGGCGGGATGGGCATTAATGGGTTTATACAATAGCTTGCTGGGCCAGGGTAAGGAAGATGAAGCAAAGAACGTAAAAGCCAGGTTTAAAAAGGCGTGGAGATGGGCAGATATAACGATCTACTCCTCCCGCTTATTCTAGTGATAGTTGGCGAGCTTTTACTTTTTAGACTGCTGCGCAAGAAGGCTATCTTTCACTGCCACCCATTTGCTATGCAAAATGGAATCTCTTCTTATCCAGCTTTGTGTGCTATCAGGATGGGTCCAGTTATGGTTGGAACCTATGCCATCCTTTTCATAAGCTTCATAAGCGATCGAATCTTCTCTTTTTACCTTGTAAAGATTATCCAATAGCACTTTTGCTGAATCTATCTTAATGTCTGCCATTTCTATCTGCTTCTCCAGGGAGGCTGTCGAGGAGTCTTTGGCAGGTTCTGAGCAACCACCTAGAAGTAATGCGGCGAACACAAATCTTTTCATATAATAAAATCAAAAGTTAGATGATAATGTATCTTACAAATATAGATAAAGCGCGACGGAACGCTTCAATAAAACGTTAAAGCTATAAATTGATAATGTACTATTCTCCAACCTATGTGTAATCCATAACTGGATTGCATCTTATTTTTACAAAAATAATAAGATTATGAAAACTATGATGATTATCGGGTTACTGAGTTTATTTGCTGCTTCCGGCTTTTCACAGAATATCGATATAAGAAGAAAGATAGAAGTTACAGGCTCTGCGGAAGCGGAAGTAACTCCGGATATCCTATATCTCTCCATATCGCTGAAGGAATATTACAAAGACAATAATAGTAAAAAGATCATCGAAATAGATGAACTCGAAAAGCAGCTGCAACAGGCCGTACTAAGTGCGGGCATTCCAAAAGAGAACTTTACTATCAACAATGTAACCAGCTACAACTACGGTTATGAGAAAAAAAAGAATCCTAGCTACTTGGCAAAAAAGCAATACATTATAAAAATTACTGATCTTACTAAATACAATGCAATTATAGGGGCAGTAGATCCAAGGGCGGTAGAATACACCAATATCGAGAGCTATGACTATTCAAAAATAGAATCACTGAAGAAAGAACTGAAAATTAAAGCCCTGAAAGCTTCCAGAGAAAAAGCAGTTTACCTGGCAGAGGCTTTAAATGATAAGGTGACGGATGCACTGGAGATCCAGGAGATCAATAATGAAAACTACCCCCAGCCCATGTACCGGGCTAATGTAATAATGGCAAAAGCCGAAATGGATGGTGCCGCAGAACCGATCGACTTTAAAAAGATAAAACTCAATTACCAAATGCGTGTAGTCTATCAATTGAGCAAATAATCAGAAGCACTATCAATTTAAGGGGCGCCACCGGCTATATTTAAGCGGGTGGCGTTTTTATTTAGCTTATCCTTAAGTACTTGTGCGGATAAATTTCCAGATCACTATTTGATTATTTGATTTATTTCCTATTTTTAGTATCTATTTCCAGACTAAGAAAAATCGCAGTCTTTTTTGTTTTTTATTCACTTTATAAGTACCTGAAAACATCGTTTGCCCTGAAAGCGTGAATACACTTTACTTGGTCTGGTTTGAAAAATCTTCAATAAATCTGCTTCATGAAAGAAAAGGTATTAGTAAAGAGCAAAGCCCTGCAAACTATGGAAAAGCCATTCCATAAAAACGGTACATCTCACACCCAGGAAGAATCTATAGATCTGAATGCACTGTTAAGAGTTCTTACACTTGTAAAGAACGGTAAGCTCGATGTAAGAATGCCAGTTACCCAAGCTGGCATAAGCGGCAGGGTGTGTGAAGTGCTGAACGATATCATCGAAATGAACGAGCGGGTGGTTCATGAAATTCTTACTTCCGAAAAGATAATAGGCAAAGGCGGTAACCTGGCTAAAAGGGTAGATCTGCCAGATGCCAAAGGTGAATGGGCGGCTGGGATCAAATCATTGAACAACCTGATTGTCGATCTTACACAACCTACTATTGAAATTGCAGGCATGATCAATTCCGTAGCCAATGGAAACCTCTCAAAAGAGATTTCATTAGCCATCAATGGTCAGCCGCTTAAGGGCGAGTTCCTGAGGATAGCTAAAGAATCCAACCAAATGCTTTCCAAGCTTAGGCTCTTTTCGGCAGAAGTTACGCGGGTAGCGAGGCAGGTAGGCTCCGAGGGGCAGCTGGGAGAGCAGGCAAAGATCAAAGGCGTTGCGGGCGTATGGGCGGAGCTGACCGATTCTGTAAATCAGATGGCGGGTAACCTTACCGCGCAGGTAAGAAATGTAGCTGCAGTAACTACGGCTGTGGCAAAAGGCGACCTCTCCAGAAAGATTACCGTGGAAGCGAAAGGTGAGATACTTGAATTGAAGAATACGATCAATACAATGGTGGATCAGCTCAACTCCTTCTCCTCCGAGGTTACGCGGGTGGCGCTGGAAGTGGGAACGGAAGGTAAGCTGGGAGGCCAGGCTAAAGTGCCGGGTGTTGCCGGCACCTGGAAAGATCTTACGGATTCGGTAAACCGTATGGCGGGTAACCTTACCTCTCAGGTACGGAATATAGCGGGGGTTACTACTGCGGTGGCAAACGGCGACCTTTCCAAGAAAATAACCGTGGACGTAAAGGGCGAAATGCTCGAACTCAAGAAAACCATCAATACCATGGTGGATCAGCTGAACTCCTTTGCATCGGAAGTAACCCGTGTGGCGCTTGAAGTGGGTACAGAAGGTAAACTGGGCGGGCAGGCTAAGGTGAAAGGAGTAGGCGGCGTGTGGAAAGATCTTACGGACTCCGTGAACCAGATGGGTAGCAACCTTACCGACCAGGTGCGAAACATCGCAGACGTAACTACCGCCGTGGCAAAGGGTGATCTCTCCAGGAAGATTACGGCGGATGCGAAGGGAGAACTGCTCGAGCTTAAGAATACGATCAATACCATGGTGGATCAGCTCAATTCCTTCTCTTCGGAAGTAACCCGGGTGGCGCGGGAAGTGGGCTCCGATGGACAGCTGGGTGGCCAGGCCAACGTACCCGGTGTCGGCGGTACCTGGAAAGACCTGACGGACTCCGTGAACCAGATGGCGGGTAATCTTACCGGCCAGGTGCGGAATATTGCCGAAGTAACTACCGCGGTGGCTAAAGGTGATCTTTCCAAAAAGATAACGGTGGACGTAAGAGGAGAAATGCTGGAGCTTAAGAACACGATCAACACGATGGTGGATCAGTTGAACTCTTTCGGCTCGGAAGTAACGCGGGTGGCGCGGGAAGTGGGGTCGGAAGGGCAGCTCGGCGGCCAGGCGAACGTGCCGGGTGTGGGTGGTACCTGGAAAGATCTGACGGACTCCGTAAATAAAATGGCGGATAACCTTACTTCTCAGGTAAGAAATATTGCCGAAGTAACTACGGCTGTGGCCAACGGTGACCTTTCTAAAAAAATTACGGTTAATGTGCAAGGTGAAATCCTTGAGTTAAAGAATACCATCAACACAATGGTGGATCAGTTAAATTCCTTCGCATCGGAAGTAACCCGTGTGGCACTTGAAGTTGGAA
>JACMJX010000017.1 GCA_014380425.1 Chitinophagaceae bacterium
AATAGCTAGCAACCTTTTTTGGGGACGCCTTGATTACCGGTAAATGGCTTATGAAGGGGGCTTTTGAAAAATTAAAACGGCGAACAAAGACTTGGAGCAGCAACTTTTTCGCCTGCAAGCTGTTTACCATTAGGTACCAGACTATTTTGTACAGACACCTTTTATTTCGGTTACGCTCAACTAAATTGAACTGACATGGAAGATAAACGACTACCCGTTCCACCCTTTACGCTGGAAACCGCTTTGCAAAAAGTACAAGCCGCCGAAGATGCCTGGAACACCAAAGACCCACATAAAGTATCATTGGCTTACACACCAGATACCGAATGGCGAAACCGGGACGAGTTTCTTTTTGGAAGAGAAGAAGCGAAAGCATTTCTGCAACGTAAATGGCAAAAGGAATTGGATTATATATTGAAGAAAAGCCTATGGTGTTTTGCGGATAACCGTATTGCGGTTCGGTTTGAATACGAATGGCACGATGCCAATAACAATTGGTTTAGAAGCTACGGCAACGAGAACTGGGAATTTGACGAAAACGGCTATATGGCTAAACGCTTTGCCAGTATTAACGATGTGCCGATAAAGGAAAGTGAACGAACACTGAAATAGAAACGCCTTGAAAGAAAAGACGACATATACTTTGGTCAACAAGCAAAATGGCGACCTCGCCTTTAAGCTTTTTCAGCTGGAAGAAAACCAATATTTCGACCATATCCAGCGCAACAATTATTTTACGTTGATCTGGATAACCAAAGGTTCGGGCAAAGTGAAAGCTGATTTTTCCGAACACCCCTTTGTCGCCAATACTTTGTTCGCTTTTTATCCCTATCAGCCGTTTATGTTCTCCCTGGTAGATGCTGTTGAAGGATATGCTATTCAATTTCACCATGATTTTTTTTGTATCCACCGCCATCACAAAGAGATCGGCTGCAACGGCGTGTTGTTTAACAATGCTTACCAGCGGCCCTTTATACTGGTAGATGAAGCTGCTACTCAAACCTTCCTCACCTTGATAGCGCAGATGGTAGCGGAATTGCAAACACCGGCCGACCATGACGAAATCCTTACTTCTTACCTGAAAATATTCCTGATAACGGCTACCAGGTTAAAACAGCAACAGCAGCCCGCTATGCAGGACGTACCGATAGAAAACAAGCAATTGCGGCTGCTGCAAGGTCTGAAGGACGCTATCGAGGGGCACTTTAAAGAGTTGCACACGGCAAGCGACTATGCAGCGCTTTTAAACATTTCCACCAATGCCCTGGCCCGTGTGGTGAAGCTTTACCTAAACAAAACGCTTACTGAATTAATCGTCGAACGTATTATCATAGAAGCTAAACGTGACCTGTATCTCACGAAGAAACCCATAAAGGAAATAGCCGCTAACCTCGGATATGAAGATGAATATTACTTCAGCCGTCTTTTTAAATCAAACACAGAAGTTTCCCCGCAGTTATACCGGGAAACGGTGGGGTTTGGACGGGAGGTTCCTGATCCTGCTTAGGGTTTCCTGGGTCATCCCAAGGTAAGACGCTATGTTGCCAAGCGTTACCTTTTGCAATAAATAGCTTTCGTTTTTAATGAAGGTATCGTACCGCTGCCTGGCCGTCTGGAAATGAATAGCGTTGATCCTTTCTTCCAGTTCCAGGAAATAAATTTCAATCAGCTTTCTTCCCATCTCATTCAAAGAGGGGTATTTATCGTACAAGGCATACAACTGCTTTCTCGTTAGTGCGTGCATTTTACAATTTTCAACGGCAACAATACTTTCGAACGCGGGCTTTTCGCTGATGAAGGAATAGGCGGATGTCACCAGGCTTCCTTCATTGGAGAACCAGGTAGTAATCTCCTTCTCGTTTTTCCAGGAATATGCCCTGATCAGGCCTTGCTCCATGTAATAAAGATGCCTGCTTGTTTCACCCTGTTTCAAAATCAGTTCCCCTTTCTCAAAACAGATTTCTTCCGTAAGCTCATTTATCTCCGCTTTTATAGAGTCTTCCACTGCTATATAATCATCCAGAATTTTTGTGAACATTTTATACATGGTTTATCTTGTCTTCGTTCGATATCTTTAAAAGCGGGGCTTATGCTTGCCGCTAAATTATTGAATCAAGTTTACCAATAAATGTTAAAAAATCCCGTCCTGTTCTATCTACCGGGCTTTGTTGACACACTATCGCTTTTCCCGGGCATGGTTTAAAACTGGTACCGATATCCAAAATCAGGTGCAAAACCTATCTGGCTCAATACATCGATCCGGCCGGTTAGCCGGTTATACTGGTTTCTGAATGTATTGTCGTTGTCGGTTATATTTTGAAGATCTATGTAAAATTGGTGAAAGGTTTTCTTCGACCGGTGATTTAACTTCATACTGAATTTAAGATCCATCCTGAAGTAATTCTTATATTGCTCATTGTACTCCTGCCCTACTTGTTTTACTTCATATCCTGCTGTGTTGGAAGCCAGCAGATCGATGGGTGTAAAATGTCTGCCTCCGGATGTCGTAATTTTGGTATCTATGGAGAACACATTTTTCTTCACTTTCCCCGTTCTGAATTCTTTACCACCCAGTACATTCACCACAAATCTGTTATTGAAGGGAGAATTCCTTTCTACGCCGTCGCTTCCTTTGTATTTACTTTCAAAAACAGAGGAAGTGAATAACAGGTGATAACCCCTGCTGTAAAATTTCTCCAGCGTAAGCTCCACGCCCCTGTTGAAACCCGTGCCTTTACTTACCAGTGAAGACTTGTCGGTAGAGAAAATAAATTCTGCTCCTTCCGTCAACGATGAATAACCGCTGATGGTGTTTTCTATAGCGGCCTTATCAATTTGCTGGTAATATACTTCCAGTTTGCCCCGCCATTTATCACCCAGTCTAGTATCGTACCCGGCAACATAATGGTTGCTTCTTACCAGCTTCAGCTCCTTATTGGTTTGAACAAGCTCGCCATTAACATCTTCGTTTAAAAACAGCAGGGGTTCCGCTACATTCTGATGATGCAAACCATAACCGAAACTAATGGTATTTTTAGCATTGAATGCCCATGAAAGCGAGCCCCTGGGTTCTGCCACCAACTGATCGTTCAAAGAGAAATACTGCGTGTGAATGCCGGCGCTGAAGGTCAATGATGGAGTGAGCCGGTATTGCCCCTGGGCGTATGGCTGAAGAATAGTAAAACTACCTTTGTTATCTATGATATTATTGAAATCCGGGTAACCGTCTCCATCATCATCCGGCTGCTGTTCCCTGGTAAGTAAGGTCGCATTCAGCCGGTAATTTTCCAAAAGCAAGCCTGTCCTGATATTGAACTGGCTGCTTATCCTGCTGTTAAAGAAAGAAGACACCGAAAACCTGCGGGTATTATTTTCGATATCGATATTGGTTAACTTGTTTTCCCGAGGTGTCTGGTAATCAAAATAGCGGAAATTATCGATCGTGTTAAAAGAGTAGGAGCCGCCTACGGTAGTTTTGATATAAGAATTGGCTCCCACGGGGATCGTATGTTTTAACCCGATTACACTAAAGCCCGATTTGGGAAATCCATCTTCATCCTTAAAAGCGAACAGATCATCTTCGCGTGCATCTTTACCTATCAGGTCAATTTCGGCATAGCCGCCAATCCCAAACAAAGAAAAATCACCCAGCTTCGACTTACCGAAATTAATATTCAACGACAGGTCGGTATATATGGGAGGGGCCGTCGTGCCGCCGCTCGATCCTAAAAACTGGGCAATGGAATAACGTCCTGCAATCACATAAGAACCATTCCTTTTCCCCATCGGGCCCTCGGCCATGGCTTCCAGACCCGTATAGGCACCTACGCCGACGGTATATTCATGTTTTGCTTTATTGCCGCTCTTAAAACCCAGGTCGAAGATGCCGCCAATGGCATTTCCGTATTCGGCGGGAAAAGCAGATGTTATGAAATCTGAGTTTTTAAGAACATGGGGATTCAATGCAGATACCGGACTACCCGTGGTGCCCAGGGTGGAAAAATGGTTAGGACTGGGTATGGGTATCCCTTCTATCCGCCATTGCAGGCCTACGGGGGAGTTACCTCTTATCACAATGTCGTTCCTGCTGTCATCTGGTGCGGATACGCCGGCAAAATTAGCTACCAGTCTTGCCACGTCGCTTCGGCCTCCGGAATACCTGCTTACTTCTTCCACGCTGAATTGCCTTGCAGAAACGGCGGCGAGCTTATTGATGGCAACGTCTTTGCCGGAGGAAGCCTTCACTACCACCGTCTCCAGCTTATTGAAGCTTTCCGCAATGCCGATGGTTAAAAAAAGATCTTTACCTGTGGTTACATCCAGGTTGGGGATAGAAGTGCTTTCATAACCCACATAACTTACCAGGATGGTTTGCCTGCCAACGGGAACGGATGTAATCCGGAAGCTGCCGTCTTTACCAGAGATAGCGTTTTTGGTTCTATCAGACAACGAAACAGTAGCTCCCTCTATAGGCTTCTCTGTGATTTTATCTGTTATAATACCGGTGATAGTTCCGGATTGTGCCGTCGATTCCATATGCAGGAAGATGCATAACAGCACCAGTAAAGATCTCATTTAGTTCGTTTTATTGTTGCAAACAAACATAAACCATATAAGAGCTTTATTCTTTGACAAAAGTCAAAAAATGAACGCCGGATCAACAAGGTACAGGAACGTAAAAGCATGTAGTATTTGTGACGGTTTCACTCATTTTCCATCCTAACCACCTATATTTTCCAGATTATCCCAGGTGTTTTATTCGCTTCCGCCAACTGTTTAAAAAGGGTACTATAATCATCATCCTAGGTAGATACTAGGTACATTATAGGTAGATACTAGGCACATACTAGCTACACAAGCCTAGAATCTACCTAGTATCTACCTAGAATGTACCTAGTATCTACGAAGTATTCTTGTTATATTACCGAATTAGTGCTATCTTTAACGCAAATCGATGTTTATGGCTATATCAACCAACCCACTTTTTTTAGCACTTTCCGGTACCTTAGGCGATATGCTTACCATCAAGAATTACAAGGATAAAGTCGTCGTCTGCAGCAAGATTGGCGAACGGGAAAAAAAAGCGACGCCTGCTCAGGAAAACAATGAGGATACTTTTCGTGCAGCGAATGTCTGGGCGAAGAAAATCTACGATGATCCCATAAAGCGGGAAGAAGCGCGCCTGAGATTGGATGTACCGCACGGCAGTCCTTTATACCGGGCTATCTTTCGCGAGTGCCGCCAAAATATCAAATAGATTCTCTACATTTAATCTTCACTGGCTAACCCGGATCTGGTGTGTAAAACCTCCGCAGGCTCGGGACGAATCGCCGTTGAAAATGGAATATGAACGATCTATTGCCGATTGACCGTACCAACAAGTTCAGGGTGTACTTTTTTTACTGGTTCACCTATATCCTGTTCTTTACTTTCATACAGGCGGGGCCGAATCAGGAGTACCTTACGGCTTTTCTTACGGAGCTTATCAGCCTTCCGCTGAAGATCGTTTTTGTTTATATCGTATTGCAGTTGCTGATGAAGCGACTGCTGTTCGAAAGAAAATCCCTGCTCTTCGTGCTGGCTTACCTGCCCTTGCTGCTGCTCTTTGCTTTCCTACAAAGGCTGGCAGATAACTATATCAACCTGCGTTATTTTCTGAACTGGGAGGTGCAGCCACTGCTGGAACCAGGGCCTTATGTACATAATATTCTCAAATTTCAGTTTGTTGCGGCGATCCCCTTTTCATCCATGCTCTTCTCCTACTGGGCCAAGGAAAAGAACAAAAGCTATATAGTGGAGGGACAGAAAATGCAGGCGGAACTTACGTTTCTTCGCAACCAGTTTCATCCGCATTTTATTTTCAATGTACTGAACAGCCTTTACTCCAAAATATTGAACAAGTCGGAAGACTCCGCCGATATCGTTCTCAAGATATCTTCCCTTATCCGGTTTACCCTATACGATATCAATACGCCCTCTATCAGCGTCGATAAGGAGATCAGTTACCTGCAAGACTATATAGCCCTGCAGCGCATGCGGTTCGACAGGCAGCTGGAACTGAGTATCAGCATCACGGGCGATTATGACAACAAGTATATCGAACCCTTCCTCATTATACCCTTCGTGGAAAACAGCTTCAAGTACTGCATCGATGAAGATTCCGGTAAAGGATGGATTACCATCTACATTTCCATAATAGACGACTGGCTAACGCTGAAGATCGAGAACAGTATCAACACGGGGGTGCCCC
>JACMJX010000233.1 GCA_014380425.1 Chitinophagaceae bacterium
ATCCGGACTGCCGTGGCGGATCAGTCTGAGCAGCTGGGGGCGACTTTCCCCGAAGACCGGAACCGGGGCTTCCTGGTCAGCCGGATTGTTTGGAGCTGGCGAGTGCTAAATCAGGAGGGCTTAAGCGGACATTAAAATTCTTTTGCAGTTTTTTTTACTAATCTTTGCATCCTAAATGCTGATATACTGTTCATGAAACACCTTCCGATAAATCCAGAATTGTTTAAAGCCAACCGCCGCCGCTTCGTTTCAGAACTTCCTCCAGGCAGTATTGCCATTTTCAATAGTAATGACGAAATGCCTGTAAATGCCGACAGTCTTTACCGTTTTCAGCAAAACAGTGATTTATACTGGCTTACAGGTATCGAACAGGAAGACACTATGATGATTTTTTTCCCTGATAACCCAGACCTTGCCTACCGGGAAGTGCTCGTGCTGGTTCGTCCGCAGGAACTTAAAGAAAAATGGGATGGCAGGAGGCTGAGAGCCGCTGAAGCAAGAAGTATTTCCGGGGCAGAAACCGTAATATGGCTCGATCAGCTGGATTCCTTGCTGCAGGTATGGATTCATCATGCAGACACCATTTACCTGAATACGAATGAGAATGATCGTAAAGCAACTGAGATAGAAACACGAGATTACCGGTATGCCCGCAAGATGAGGGCGCTTTACCCCATGCACCCGTTTGGGCGTACTGCGGTGATTATGAAGAAGCTGAGAAGCATTAAAACGCCCTTAGAGATAGAAGTAACGCAACAAGCCATAGACATTACGGAGAAAACATTCCGGAACTTGCTTGGTTTTATAAAGCCAGGGGTAATGGAGTACGAAATAGAAGCGGAGATTGTTGCCGGCTTTCTGCGGAACAGAGCCAGTGGCGAGGCTTATGGAAGTATTGTTGCCAGTGGCGACCGGGCCAGAACGCTGCACTATGCGTTCAATAACCAGGAGTGTAAAGATGGAGAACTGATACTAATGGATTTTGGTGCCCGGTATGGCGGATATGCTGCAGATCTCACCCGTACGGTTCCGGTGAATGGCCGGTTTACTGTAAGACAAAAAGAAGTTTATAACGCGTGCCTTCATTTACATAATTACGCAAAGCATCTTTTGAAGCCGGGGATTACTATAGTAGATTACACGGAAAAAGTAGGTGAAGAAGCTTCTGCTCTATTTGTTAAAATAGGATTGATCAGCGAAGCGGATATCAAGAACGAAGATAAAAGCAACAGGGCTTATAGAAAATACTTATACCATGGCATTTCTCACCATCTCGGCGTAGATGTGCATGACCTGGGTGCCCGCTTTACCCCGGTTGTTGAAGGAATGCTGTTTACCATAGAGCCAGGCATTTATGTAGAAGAAGAACAAATGGGAGTGCGTATCGAAAACAATGTATGGATTACGAAAGACGGCAATACCGACCTGATGAGAAATATCCCGATCACTGCAGAGGAAATAGAAACCCTAATGAAACGCTGACATGAAACAGATACCCAATATTTTCACCTTATTGAACCTGGTGCTCGGCTTCCTGGCTATCATACTGATCCTGCAAACGGGGGAGACCATCCTTGCTCAGGGAAATGAAGGCTATGTAATTACCCTTCCTGAAAAGATAGGCTGGGGCGCTGCTTGCATAGGGATAGCAGCGGTACTTGATTTTCTGGATGGCTTTGTAGCACGGCTTTTCAATGCTTCTTCCGATATGGGCAGGCAGCTCGATTCATTGTCTGACCTGGTTAGCTTTGGGGTGGCACCCGGGCTTATACTTTACCAGCTGTTGCGGATAAGCTATGCGCAGGAGCCGGACGGTTTGGACGTAAGTATGTGGGCGCTTGCTCCTGCCGTTTTATTTCCATGTGCAGGCGCTTACAGGCTGGCTAGATTCAATCTTGACAGATCGCAGCAAACGGGGTTCAAGGGAATGCCCATTCCTGCATCGGGCCTCATGATAGCTTCGCTACCGCTGATACTTACTTATAACTATTACAACATCAACGATGTGATTCTTAACAAGTGGGTGTTGTATGCATTAATCATCGTACCCGCCTGCCTGATGGTAAGCACGGTTCCATTCCTGGCATTCAAGTTTAAAAGGTTTTCCATAAAAAACGACCTTCCTAAAATAGTGCTGCTCCTTGTGGCGGTTATTGCCGGCGTACTCTTTAAATGGCTTGCCGTTCCGGTTGTTTTCATCGCTTACATTATAGTATCTTTAACGTTTAAAAACAAAACGATATGATTTTTTCTGTACAGGTTAAGGTAATGCCTCTTAAAGAGTTACTCGATCCGCAAGGAAAGGCAGTTTTAGGTGGCTTGACTAACCTGGATTTAAGAAGCATAAAGGATGTTCGTATAGGAAAAAACATTGCGTTGCAGATAGAAGCCGAAACGGCGGAGCAGGCGCGTGCGGCTGCGGAGGAGGCAACGAAAAAGTTGCTTGCCAACCCGGTAATGGAGTATTTTGAGATAGAAATCAGCTAGTTTGCTTTATATAGTCCCATCCCCGATAGGTAATTTACAGGACATCACTTTCAGAGCGGTTGAAGTGTTGAAATCGGTTGATCTTATTCTTGCCGAGGATACGCGCAATTCCTCGAAGCTATTGAACCATTACCAGATATCGAAGCCCGTTTCACCCTATCATCAGCATAATGAACATAAAATCCTTCAGCACCTGGCAGACCAGCTTGCAGCCGGTAAAACGATGGCCCTTCTTACCGATGCCGGCACGCCTGGTATTTCTGATCCTGCCTTTCTGCTGGTAAGGGAATGTGCGAAAGCGGGTATAAAGGTAGAATGTCTGCCGGGTGCAACAGCCTTCGTTCCGGCACTTGTCAACAGCGCTCTTCCGATACATCGCTTTACATTCGAAGGATTTCTTCCTGTAAAAAAGGGGCGACAGACTGCATTGAAAGAATTGGCGGAGGAACCACGTACGATGGTATTTTACGAATCGCCTATGCGGCTGGTAAAAACGCTGGAAGATCTGATACAGTACTTCGGCGCTGCGAGGAAATGCTGTGTAAGCCGGGAGCTTACGAAAATGTTCGAGGAAAATAAAAGAGGCACGCTGGAAGAAGTAGCTGCCTATTACAAAGAAAAAGGGGTTAAAGGTGAAATTGTACTTATAGTGGAAGGAAAGGAATAAACTATCTTCATTCGTAAAATAATAAAACAGGAATCATTATGATTACCCAACGTACTTTCTGCTTATTGTTCTCCATCGTTCTTGTATCTGCATCCGCTTTAGCCCAGCCAGGGAAGTGGCAGCAGCGAGTGAAGTATACTATGAATATCGACGTGGATGTTACTACCAATAAGTTCACCGGTAAGCAGCAACTTGAATACACCAATAACTCTCCCGATACCCTGGATAAGGTTTTCTTTCATCTTTACCTGAATGCTTTTCAACCAGGCAGCATGATGGATACGCGGAGCCGAGAACTGGGTAAAATATCCATAGGCGGGCGGCTTGACTGGGATGGCCGCGTGAAGGACAGGATACTGAATCTGAAACCTGAAGAGGTGGGCTACCAGCATATCAATGCATTGAAGATGGATGGTATTGTACAGAAATACAGAATCTATGAAACCATCATGGAAGTACAGTTAAGTAAGGCTATTCTTCCTAAATCCTCCGTAGTATTCGATATCGACTACGATGCGCAGGTGCCCTTGCAGGTAAGAAGAACCGGTCGTGATAATCCAACATCGAAAGTGCAGTATTCAATGAGCCAGTGGTACCCAAAGCTCTGCGAGTACGATAATGAAGGCTGGCATCCTACTCCTTATGTTGCAAGAGAGTTCTATGGTGTTTGGGGGGATTATGATGTAAAGATTACGATCGATAAGAACTATATTCTTGGTGGAACAGGTTATTTGCAGAACGCCAACCAGATCGGTTACGGCTACGAAACCCCGGGAACAAAGGTAGTAAGGCCAGCGGGCAAAAAACTTACCTGGATATTCAGCGCGCCCAATGTGCATGATTTTATGTGGGCGGCGGACAAGGAATACAAGCATGTTACAAAAGTGGTAAGGCCTGATCTCACACTTCACCTGTTGTATAAGGCTACCAATGCAACGGAAGCAGAGTGGCTCAATATACTTACGCAGGCAGAGAAAGCCATACCGTATATGGAGAAAACCTTCGGCGCTTATCCATGGAAGCAGTATTCTTTTATACATGGCGGTGATGGGGGCATGGAATATCCTATGTCAACCTTACTTGTAGGGCCGGGTGCATGGCTGCACGAGTGGCTGCACAGCTGGTACCAGGGTATGATGGCTACCAATGAATCACTGTTTGCATGGATGGATGAAGGCTTTACGCAATACGCAGAGGAGCGCGTTGCTGCTTTTCTTTCCAATAAAAAAGGCTTTGTACAGCAAGACAACTACGATAATTACTTTTATCTTGTTCAAAGTAAACTGGAAGAGCCGCTCACCACACATGCCGATCACTTCAATAGTAATTTCGCTTATTCTATTGCAGCTTACAGCAAGGGAGCAGTGTTTATGGAGCAGCTTGGATATGTTACGGGCGACAGTATCAGAGATCGTATTTTGCTCGAATACTATAAACAATGGCGCTTCAAGCATCCTAAAGTAAATGATTTCATACAGATTGCTCAGAAAGTGAGCGGCCTTCAGCTTGATTGGTACCGGGAGTACTTCGTTAGTACCACAAAAACGGTAGATTATGGTATCGATAGTATTTGGGAAGAGGGTGGTAAAACCAGGATAAGAATAAAGAACAATGGCCGGATACCAATGCCTATAGATCTGCAGCTTACATTCAAAGATGGCAGCAAGGAGCTTCATTATATTCCAGCATACCTGATGTTTGGAAAGAAGCCATCGGAATCGGCCCTTATACCCCGTATTACCTACGAGCCATGGCGCTGGACCCATCCTGATTATACGATTGAATCATCCCGCAAACTGGCTGATGTTACAGGTGTGGAGATTGATCCTTCGCAGCGTATGGCGGATATCAATAGGGAGGATAATAAAATAGAAGTGAAGCCATAAAGTGGCTATCCTGTGCAAGGCATCACGAGATAGGAACATAAAGGATATACTTTTCCCGGAAGAATTCTTCCGGGAAAATATCATACACTTCCATGCTTCTGGGTTTGGTGCCGCTATCGGAAATCTCGGCTGCCAGATCTCCTCCCTTAAGACATATTAAACCATTCAGGAGTGCCTGGTCTAAGGATTTCTTTTTAAGCAAAGGAGCCGCCCAGGTCCATAGATCTTTAAGCGGCGCTACTGCCCTGGAAATGGCATAGTCGAA
Source organism: Chitinophagaceae bacterium (assembly GCA_014380425.1). Lineage (GTDB taxonomy): Bacteria > Bacteroidota > Bacteroidia > Chitinophagales > Chitinophagaceae > JADCRZ01. The sequence goes on from JACMJX010000233.1 coordinate 5,306, forward strand.
TTTTCTGTTCTTTATATCCTCTGCCCGTGTATGCTGGGTAGTTATATTGGTAAGGCCGATGCTAGCCGCCACTTCATCTATTACTTTCAATTTCTTCCCTATACTATCTACCAGGTGAAACGTTACTTCCGGAAAAAAGATAGCCAGCGGTATGCCTGGAAAGCCTCCGCCTGTTCCTATATCGATAATATGGGCACCTTCGCGGAAAGAAGATATGGCGGCTATGCTCAGTGAGTGAAGTACATGCTTTTCGTAGAGGCTGTCGATATCTTTTCTTGAAACAACATTGATCTTGCTGTTCCAGTCTTTGTAAAGCGCTTCGAGCGCGGTGAATTGAGATAGTTGCGTGGGTGTGAAGTCACTGAAATACTTAAGAACTATGCCCAGTTTTTCTTCGGCTTTTTCCATAGTGCAGATACAAAGATTATGTAATAAAAAAACATCCACATATCCATAAGCCACCACCAGGCAAAGAGATCTTTTTCGTTGAGTTTCCCCATGGCCTTATAATAATAAAAAGCCTGTACGCTCATTCTTATCACGAAAACAATCAATGCGAAACGCCAGTCGAACGCTACAGCGGAAGCTATGAAAAGCGGGTAAAATAGAAACTGAGAGGCGGAATAGGAACCCAGTAGCCATTTGTGAAGCGGCTTGTAATACTTGCCGGTAGTGTAGTGCCTGTTCTTCTGCCGTATCCAGTCTCCAAAACTCGTTTTAGGTTCCGATAAAGTGATTGCATCGTGATCAATTACCACAGCTGTGTTGGTGGCCGTACTTACCTTACTTATAAAAAGATCATCATCGCCGCCGGGAATATGATTGATGGAAGAAAACCCTTTATGTTTAAAGAAGAGATCTTTTTTATAGGAGAGATTTCTGCCTACTCCCATATAAGGCTTTCCTGCAAGTGCGAAGGAGAGATATTGAAGAGCTGAATGGAAGGTTTCAAAACGTATCATTTTGTTGAGCAGTCCACTTCTCCTGTTATAAGCCCCATAGCTAAGAACGATTTCGATGCCTTCTTCATATCCTTCCTGCATCTTATTCATCCAGAACTCGCTCGCAGGTACGCAATCCGAATCGGTAAGCAAGAGTACTTCGTATTTGGCTTCTCTTATGCCGATAGAAAGGGGATATTTTTTTCCTGGTATTCCTTTAGCTTCATGGCTTAGATTAACGGCCTGAAGATGCCTGAATGTTTTTTTAAATTCTTCGAGCAGGTATTTCGTTTCGTCCTGGCTATTATGGTTTACAACGATTACTTCATGGGTTGTAGGATAATGCTGAACAAGAACGCCGGGAAGGTTTTTTGCAAGATTGGAGGCATCGTCCCTGCTACATATCACTACTGACACGGGATGCTGCTGGGATTTCTCTCTTACTCCCGGGGTAAAATAGGCAACTCTTCTAAAGAAATAAATATAATGAGAGAGCTGAATAATGGTAACTAAAATGAATGTATAAAAAACAACATCCTGCCAATGGATAATTAAGGGCATAATGAAATAATCAGGGTTTAAGGCCGCAAAATACTAAATAAAAAGTTTAGCATCAGGTAAAGAAAGCTATATAATCCTCCACCGCCTGTTCACTGTTATAAATGCCCGAGAGTTTTCGAATAACGTTCTCTACAACAGCATCGGGGCAGGAAGCGCCACTGGTCATAAGTATTTTGACAGGGTCTTTATGCGGCAGGAAGCCTGCTGTGCGCATTTCTGCTTTTTCATGGAAGTTGAAATGCAGTATCTCGTCGGAAGAGATGATCTTGTCTGCCGAGTTAATAAAATATGTGGGTAACTTTTCTTCACATAGCTCTACCAGGTGAGATGTATTGGATGAATTATACCCACCTACCACTATCGCCAGATCTGCCGTTACTTCAAGCATACCACTTACAGCGCTTTGATTATCATTGGTGGCATAGCATAATGTATCTCTCGTATCGGCAAAATGCTCGTGTATATTGTTTTCATTCAAGCCATACTTCTGCATGATTGCCTGCTTCAGATAGTCGGCTATAGCCTGTGTATCGGAAGCCAGCATAGTAGTTTGATTAACGACCCCTATGCGCTGAAGGTCTTTTTCCGCATCGAACCCTGTACTATACTGGCCCTTGAACACTTCATAGAACCCCTCTACCGGCAGTTCTCCCTTAATGAAGGCAGCAAGTACTTTTGCTTCTTTCATGTGATTGATAACGAGCGTGGGAGTATTGGAGGAAGCATGAGAAAATGTTGCTCTTGTTTCTTCGTGCCAGGCTTTGCCATGCACTATCACCGAATAGTTCTTTTTGGCTATTTGTTCTGAGCGGTTCCATACTTTTTCTACGAACGGACATGTAGTATTGTATTTCTCGGTATGTATGCCCTTGTTTTTGAGCGTATGTTCTATATCGAGAGTGGTGCCGAAGGCTGGAATGATCACCACATCGTCTGCAGTAAGATCATCAAAAGGAATAATCTGTTCGCCATACGTATTCTGCATGAAGCGCACACCCTTTTTCTCCAGGTCGTCGTTTACCTGCGGGTTATGAATCATTTCGCTTAACAGAAAGATGCGCTTACCTGGATTTTCTTCTACCGTTCGAAAAGATATTTCGATGGCGTTCTCCACCCCGTAGCAAAAACCGAAATGACGGGCAAGGTAGATATGTAGCGAACCCAGATCCAGCAGGGTAGGCGTAAAGTCTTTCTTGAGCCGGTCTTCCTGCTTCCGCTTGTTTTTTACGGCGCTTATCAGCGGGCTGCGGTAAATACTGGGAACGTTGAATGTTTTCATGCGGTGCAAAGGTACAAAATTAAAAAAACACTACTTTCACCTGGTAAAAATCTCTGTTGGCAGATAGGTTATGGAGATTCATGAAAAAATTAAACTATGAGCGGACATTTTGAACCGGCAGCATGGAGTTATGATACTAATATTTACGAAGTCAACCTGCGCCAGTACACCCGCGAGGGCACGTTCAACGCCTTTAAAGAGGAGTTGCCGCGATTAAGAGATATGGGAGTGGAAGTGCTTTGGTTTATGCCCATTACACCCATCAGCAAGGAAAAAAGACTTGGTACTCTTGGCAGCTACTATGCCTGTTCCGATTACCTTAGTACCAATCCAGAATATGGAACATTGGAAGACTTCAAGAAGCTGACGGCAGCAGCACATGCGCTGGGGATGAAAGTCATTATCGACTGGGTGGCCAACCATACCGGATGGGATCATACATGGACGAGGCAGTATCCTGCATTCTACAGGAGGAACCTGGAAGGCAATTTTTACGATGCACACGGATGGGAAGACGTGATCGACCTGAATTACGATAACAGGGAGCTATGGAATACTATGCTCGGTGCAATGCAGTTCTGGATAGACGAATGCAATATAGACGGATTCCGCTGCGATATGGCTATGCTGATACCGCTGGAATTCTGGAGATTTGCGCGAACGGAGCTCGATAAGAAAAAGAAGCTCTTTTGGCTGGCCGAATGTGAAGAGATTCATTATCATGAGGTGTTTGATGCCACTTACACCTGGAAGTTTCTTCATGCCATGGAGGCTTACTGGAAGAAGGAAATCGATATGGTTGCACTTATCGAGGTGCTGAATTATTACGAAAGCATGTTTCCCGTTACTGCTTTGCGGGCTTATTTTACCACTAACCACGATGAGAATTCACACAGTGGCAGCGAGTACGAACGAATGGGTAATTCTGTGCAGGCGTGCGCCGTTTTGTGCTGTACGTTGGCAGGAGTTCCTCTTATCTATAGTGGCCAGGAACTGCCTCTTGTTAAACGGATTAAGTTTTTTGAAAAGGATTATATCGAATGGACGGGTAAATACGCATTGCATGAATTCTATAAAACATTGCTCCAGCTTCGTAAATCCAACCCTGCGCTGAGAGCAGGGGACCTGGAAACGGCACCAGTAAGGGTACTTACAAATGCCGGTAAATACGTACTAGCATATTGTAGAAATAAAGGAGAAAGAAGTGTGCTTGTGCTCATCAATCTTTCCGGAGATGATAAATCACTGGTGAAGCTGAATTACGAAAAAGCATGGGGTAAATACCGCAATGTATTCACCAGCAACGAAGCGGAGATCAACGCCGAAACTTACTTTTATCTCCGGGCTTGGGACTTCCAGATATATGAGAAGTAAAATCCTTTTAATAACCAGGCCAAACTTCCAGAGATAGTTCTTTTGCCGATTCACGCAACCAATCCAGCCATTTTAGCGGTTATAGGAATGCTAAAATTATCTATTACGTTTCTCTATTAACAATATTCAGGTATTGCTTAATCGGAGAAATAAAAAGTTACATAGTTATGAGATTAATTAAACACTTCTCAGGTAAAAGTTTTACAATTTCATTACTGGCTACAGCTTTCTTTCTTTCTATTTCATTAAGTTCCGTTAGCCAGGTGATCAGCAATCCAACCGTTTTAAACAGCATGACTATTTCTGATCTTACAGCTACTTCCGCCACTTTAAGCTGGATGTATCGCAGCGATGAATTCGACAGTGCCCCTGGTTACATCATTTACTCAAAAACATCTTCAGAAACATTTTTCAACTCCATTGCAAGTGTGGCCCTTGGGTCTTTTGTTTACTCGCAAACGCCCAGAAGCCAGTCTCTCAATGTAACGAACCTTCAACCCAATACCACTTATATCTGGTTCTTGAATGTTCTGGATGAAGCGAAAGGTATGTCTGAGCCTTTAGTTACCAATAACTATAACAATACTGTATTTCTCGGTTACAGTATTTTAACAACATCCACTTATCAATTCATTACATTCACCACTCCCAATACTAATGGAACTGGGGGATCGCAGGGAGTACTTACAACAATATCAGGAAGCACCATCCCGGTTAATCAGTTACCGGTTGCCAATGCCGGGACCGACATTACCGTTGCATCACCTGCTAATAGTACTACTTTAAGCGGTCTTGGTTCAACCGATGCAGATGGCGGCATTCAATCCGTTACCTGGTCAAAAGTAGCTGGTCCTTCAGGAGCTACTTTAAATTCGATGGACCAGTATTCTCTAACCCCTACCATAAGTAACTTGGTTTCCGGTACGTACACATACCGCCTGGTGGTGTACGACAGCAGAGGGGGCTTTGCCGTAGATTTTGTGGATGTGGTTGTGAATGGCGGGGGTGTAAATCAATTGCCTTCAGCCTTTGCAGGCATCGATAAAGTATTTACGCTACCGCAGAACAGCACTACAGCCAATATCACATTAAGCGGCAGCGGTGCAGATGGTGATGGCTTTATTACAGATTATTTATGGACAAAATTAAGCGGCCCCGCTTCTTTTACTATAAATACGCCCACACTAACTACTACCACAGTTAATAACCTGGTTGAAGGTACCTATGTGTTTCAACTAACGGTAACGGATAACAGAGGCGGCACGGCGAATGATTTAGTGAATATTACATTTAACGGCAATGGCGGTTCAACTACGGGAGTTTGCAACAATGATAATTTTGAAAGCAATAACACATCGGCTAATGCTGCTTCGATAAGTATCGGTTCGCCGATACAAGCTAAACTCTGCCCTTTGACAGATGTTGATTTTTTTAGGTTCACTACCCGCAATGCAAGAACAAATGTAAGGGTGACTTTGTCTAACATTCCGTCCAACTATCTACTCGAATTGTTTGGACCGAACGGTAATTTAGTTGGTGTAAGCAATACGGCAAATGCTCCCACTAAAGTAATAGTATTTAACTCGACCACAGTAGGCACTTACAGGATAAAAGTATCTGCAGGTGCTGGTGCTACGCTCACCGGTAACAGTTATTCTCTGCTCGCTGAAACAAACAGAAATAGTTTCGCTGTACCGGGAGGTTCTGCTTCTACAGCCAGGGTAGCCGGCAATTTGGAAGAGAGCGTTGTTTTAAAAGATGTGGAAGTGGATTCTTATCAAAAGTTCGATGTGTATCCTAATCCGGCTTCAGCCATTATTAATATAATTGCTCCCGCAAATGAAGCTTTCAAAAGCATCTCTATCTTTAATCAGTCTGGTCAGGTGGTAAAAGTTATTACTCCGCAAAAAAATCTTACAAGCGTCAATATATCTGCTTTAGAGCAGGGTATATACATAGTAAAAGCAGTAAGCGTATCTGGTATCATTTCTACAAAAAAGATTGTAGTGGTAAGATAAAAATGGAATTGTTATGTAATAAAAAAAGCAGGTAAGATTATTACCTGCTTTTTTGTTACATCTATTTAATACTTGCTAACGTGATTCTAGTGTTACTCCTGATTGAGACGTAAGGGATAGCTGAATACTCCATCATAACCTGGATACATACCATCCAGCTTTACTGAACCTGTTGCTTTTTCCACTTCGCTTACGAACTGCTCTTTTGTAAGAATATCTTTTCCGTTTACTTTAAGTATAACGAATCCGTCTTCCATTCTTGTTCTGCTTAGCAGGCCCTTTTGACCGATTTGTTTTACTTCTACACCGCCTTTAACACCTATTTTTTTTGCAATAGCCGGATCAAGCGTTACAATAGTAGCACCAAGCTTATCCAGTACACTAGACTTGACTACATCCGTGTTGCCGGCAATATTACGTAAGGTAACTGAAGCGCTGTATTCTTTCCCGGTTCTTAGATAGCTAACAGTTATTTTATCGCCAGGGCGGTAAGTAGCCACCTGGCCTACAAGATCAGCACCCGAGTAAACACTCACACCGTTGATTTTGGTGATTAGGTCTCCCTGTTTGATTCCTGAAGATGCGGCAGCACCTCCTTCTGGTACTTTCATTACATATACTCCTTCGCCTTCACCGATGCCTCTTTCTTTCCTCATTTCCTCGCTTATATTATCAGGAGCATATTCTATACCTATAAAAGCTCTTTGAACAGTACCGAATTTAAGAAGATCGGCAATCACTTTCTTAACGATATTGACCGGAATGGTGAATGAGTAACCTGCATAAGATCCTGTTGGAGAGGCGATCGCTGAATTGATACCCAGTAATCTTCCATCTGTGCTTACAAGTGGTCCGCCACTATTACCTGGGTTTACGGCAGCATCGGTTTGAATAAAAGATTCTACAGGATTGGCGCTTTGACGCCTGTTGATATCCAGTGTTCTTCCCTTAGCGCTTACGATACCCGCAGTAACGGTAGCCTGAAGATTTAAAGGATAACCGATTGCCAGCACCCATTGACCCACTTTCACGTCTTCGGAGTTTCCGTAAACGAGAAAGGGAAGGCCCTTTGCCTCTATTTTCAGGATGGCAAGATCACTAGACGGATCTGACGCTATTAATTTCGCCGAAAATGATTTATGATTGCTAAGCCTTACCATGATCTCATTGGCACCATCTATAACGTGGTTATTGGTAACGATATATCCATCCTCACTTATAATTGCGCCCGATCCGGAAGCCATTTGAGGCATGGAACGTCCTCTTTCACCGAAAAAGTCCTCAAAGCCATCACCGAACAGATCGGAAAAAGGGCTTCTACGAGGTAGATTATTAGCC
>JACMJX010000234.1 GCA_014380425.1 Chitinophagaceae bacterium
ATACCAGCTTCCGATCATGGAGCGTTATTGAAGTTTCCACCATTTCCGCTTTGGCGTTTCTGTTGACTACGACCAAATGACGCGGCTGAAAGAATACGTTTTCAACGGAGGTATAAATATGAATAAACTCCAAGGGTTTATCCACGACAGCATCCTTCTTTATTTCCAGGTAGAAGCCGTCTGAAAAGAATGCACTATTGAGTGCTGTAAGCGTATTGCCCTCTGTTTTAGTAAAAGAAGCCAACTGCTCTTTATACGCTTCAGTATGGATGATATCCTTAACCGGAACGATAGTCGCCATTTCCGGAGGGGGTAAAAGCGAGAGACCTGCATGAATGCTCCCGTTGAGCAAAACGATCCGGTAGCCATTCAGTGACGGTATCAATGCTTTCCGTACAGCTTCGGCAATCATGTTTTCTGCTGCAGGGTAACCACTCAGGCTATAATCGGTGTCTAGAAAAGGCACCAGGCTGGTGAAGCGCCAGTCTTCTTCTTTGATGGAGGGAAATCCTTTTGCCTTAAAATTGTCGAAAGCCTGTTTTCTTAAGCCTGACAGTATAGTATCCGTCACTCCCGACGAATGCGCCTGACGCAGTTCAAATTCGTTGGCGAGTTTATTATAGAGAGAAGTTGCTACCTGGTTTGCCATAATAATTATTGAATGGATGATTCTCTAACCTTCAGTTCTTCCTTCAGCCAGTCATAGCCTTTTTCTTCCAGTTCAAGTGCCAGTTCTTTAGTACCGGAACGTACAATTTTACCGTTGTACAGAACATGTACAAAATCGGGAACGATGTATTCGAGCAAGCGTTGATAATGCGTAATAAGTATAAAAGCGTTTTTAGAAGACCGTAATTTGTTAACCCCGTTAGATACGATACGCAGGGCATCGATGTCAAGTCCAGAATCGGTTTCGTCCATTACTGCCAGCTTGGGCTCCAGCATAGCCAGTTGAAATACCTCGTTTCTTTTCTTTTCTCCACCGGAAAACCCTTCATTTAATGATCTGTTGGCAAGCTTGGCATCGAATTCAACCAGTTGCTGTTTCTCCTTGGTAAGTTTCAAAAAATCCTTTGCAGTAAGCGGTGGTAATTGCCGGTACTCTCTTATTTCACTGAGCGCTGTTTTAAGAAAGTTGATATTAGAAACACCGGGGATCTCTATAGGGTATTGAAAGGCAAGGAATACACCCTCCCTGGCGCGTACTTCCGGGTTCATTTCAAGCAGGTTCTTTCCGTCCAGGTGTACTTCACCTTCTGTCACTTTATAGCTTTCACGTCCGGCAAGAACGGAAGCAAGCGAGCTTTTACCAGATCCGTTGGGTCCCATTATAGCATGCACTTCGCCGGCATTTACCTGGAGGTTAATACCTTTCAGAATCTCCTTATCACCTATGCTTGCATGTAAATTCTTAATTGTCAGCATTTTGATTGTCTCTGTTTTTAATCTGGTTTGTTTTAGCCAACACTTCCTTCAAGCGTAAGCGATAAAAGTTTCTGTGCTTCCACAGCAAATTCCATTGGAAGCTGGTTAAGCACTTCCTTTGCGTAGCCATTCACTATCAGTGCAATTGCCTTTTCGGTGTCGATGCCACGCTGGTTCAGATAGAATACCTGGTCTTCACCAATCTTGGAAGTAGTAGCTTCATGTTCTATCGTGGCACTGTTATTCCTCGATTCTATATAGGGGAAAGTGTGTGCACCGCAATTGTTGCCAATTAGCAAGGAGTCGCATTGGGTAAAGTTTCTGGAATTAGCTGCCCGGCTTCCTATCTGCACCAATCCACGGTAGCTATTCTGGCCTTGCCCGGCTGAAATACCTTTCGATATAATCCGGCTCCGGGTATTGGCTCCGATATGGTGCATTTTAGTTCCTGTATCTGCAATTTGCTTGTTATTGGTAACGGCGACAGAGTAGAATTCGCCCACAGATTCGTTACCCTGAAGCAGTACGCTTGGGTATTTCCAGGTGATGGCAGAGCCGGTTTCTACCTGTGTCCAGGAGATCTTCGACCGGTCTCCGCGGCAAGCACCTCGTTTTGTAACGAAGTTATAGATGCCGCCCTTTCCGTCTTTATCGCCGGGATACCAGTTCTGAACGGTGGAGTATTTGATCTCGGCGTCTTTCAAGGCAATCAATTCTACCACTGCTGCATGCAGCTGGTTCTCATCCCGCATAGGGGCTGTGCAGCCCTCGAGGTAGCTAACATAGCTGCCTTCATCGGCTATGATGAGTGTGCGTTCAAACTGGCCTGTATTTTCAGCATTGATTCTGAAATAAGTAGAAAGTTCCATAGGGCACCGTACGCCTTTCGGAATATAAACGAAGGAACCATCGGAAAACACCGCTGTATTTAGTGAGGCGTAGAGGTTATCGGAATGCGGAACTACCGTTCCCAGGTATTTTTTAACCAGGTCGGGATGTTCTCTTACCGCTTCTGACATAGAGCAGAAGATGATACCCAGTTCGTTCAGGTGCTTTTTATAAGTAGTAGTAACGGATACGCTATCGAACACCACATCTACAGCCACCCCTGCCAGTACTTTTTGTTCATTAACCGGTATTCCCAGTTTTTCAAAAGTGCGGAGCAGTTCGGGATCCACTTCATCCAGGCTTTCGTATTTGGCCTGTTGTCTCGGGGCGGCATAGTAAGAGATTTTCTGATAATCCATTTCAGGAAAGCGAAAGTTCTGCCATTCCGGCTGTTCCTGTTTTAGGAAAGCTTTAAAACCCTTCAATCTCCATTCGAGGAGCCATCCCGGTTCATTCTTTTTTTCAGAAATAAACCGAACGGTTTCTTCGTTAAGCCCGGCCGGGGCAATATCCATATCGATATCGGTTACAAAACCATATTCGTACTCACGGCTGGCCAGCTGCTCCAGTATATCATTATCCTTATCCATCATGCAAAGTTACAATTCAAAACATTCATTTGAGATTAAAAGTTCGTCTAGTTTGCCTTCAGGAGGGGCAAAATCCTCTATATAATGGTTAAAATACTGCCAAATGCAGCTAGCCAGGTCAGGAAGCCATCGAAATGGCTGTTGATGCCCTAAAATGGCTGTTCGCCATGGGTTTGCATAATGATCTTATTTACGATCGAGGGGAAGGGGCGGAGGCCACGCACCAGCAGGTTGGTAGTCCACTCTTTACCAAAAGCAGCCTGTATGATTCTGCCAGTGAAGAGCCTCCCGGCAAAAGAGGTTTGCCACTGCTGACGATATATCAATTCCAATGTATTTCTGGAAATCTCTTTCTGCAGAAAACGATCGGCAAGTGCGGCAGCCAGCTTGCTGCTATGTAGTGCCATACTCATACCGTTGCCACAGAGGGGCGTGATCAATCCTGCAGCGTCTCCCAGCATCAGCACATGATTTTCTACCTGTTCCTTTTTTTCGAAACTGATCTGCGAGATGGTTAGCGGCTTCTCGTACAGAAATTTGGCAGAGGTAAAGATTTCCTGAAGGTAGGGATTTTTAGAAAGTAGTTCTTTCTCCATCTTCGGGATACTGTTGCCATATGCTTTCAGGTTTTCTGCTGTGGTGAGATAGCAGATGCAGCATTTATCGTCTTCGATGCTTGAAATACCGCAATAGCCGTTTCTGAAGTTGTGAAGGGCTATTACGTGCTGCTCATGGGGAATGCGGGCATGATATTTCACCCCGATAAAATTATTGAGCGCATTGGCTTTCTGTTGAGAAAATGGCCGTTTCCATTTAAGATCGATATTGCTTCTTTTGCCGAAAGCACCCATGCAGAGGTTGGTACGAACGTTAATTTTGTCGGTGAGGATATCGAAATGTTCGTTGGAGAAAACAATGTCCTTAACCCGGGTATTCGTGTAGATGTCCACCTGGTGCTGCCTGGCCAGCCCGGCCAGGGCATCATCCAGCAGGTAGCGGCTAACACCGAATCCGCCCAGCGGAAGCTCATGGCTCAGAACGCTGCCCCCCGGTGCGGAAAGAGTTAGCTTTTTAATTTTAGGAAGGTGCCATGCGTCCAGC
>JACMJX010000235.1 GCA_014380425.1 Chitinophagaceae bacterium
AAAACTTTATAGCAGATAAAGGATATGATCAACAATGTGGTGCCCGTCCGCTTCACAGAGCTATCCAGAAATACTTGGAGGATCCATTAGCTGAGGAAATCCTGAATATGACCATAAAGAATGGAGATATTCTGATTGCTGATTTGGATAAAGACGCACAGAAAATCGTATTTACACTAAAGGAGTCTTCTCCAAAGAAATCTGAAAAATCGGAAGTGTAACTAATCTCTTTTATAAAATAAAAGGTTGCGATAATCTCGCAACCTTTTTTTATTTTGCCCTCGATGAAAAAAATCATTATTACTATCGATGGATGGTCATCTTGTGGCAAAAGCACGTTGGCAAAGCAACTAGCTGCAAAGCTTAATTATGTGTACATCGATAGCGGTGCCATGTACCGAGCTATCACTTTGTATTTTCTCAGGAACCATATAGATTGGACGAGCCACGAGGCAACTGCGAGGGCATTAGAAGACATATACCTTGAATTTAAGTTTAATGAGAAAAGCGGTCAGAGCGAAATGCATCTTAATGGAGAAAATGTAGAGTATGTTATAAGAGACTTGGTAGTGGCGGAAAAAGTAAGCGAAGTAGCGACAGTTAAAGAGGTGAGAAATTTTGCTGTTACGCAGCAGCAAAAAATGGGGGGTAGCAAAGGTATCATTATGGATGGACGAGATATCGGGACAGTTGTTTTCCCAGATGCAGAACTGAAGATCTTTATGACTGCTGATAATGCCGTTAGGGTGAAGCGAAGATTCAAGGAGCTTTACGAAAAGAATCCCAACATTACTATTGAAGAGGTAAAAACAAATCTGGAGATGAGAGATTACATCGATTCTCATCGTGAGATAAGTCCTTTGAAGAAAGCAGACGACGCAGTCGTTCTTGATAATTCCACTATAAACATGGAAAAGCAACTAAATATAGCGCTCGATCTTGTAAATGCTAAAATGAAACAGGAGTAAAACATTTTATGTTTTTGTTCCATAAAAAAAGGTTCTTCAGGCATACGCTGAAGAACCTTCTTGTAATACTTATAAATTTCCTATCTTAAAAACAAGATTTCGCGGTATTTAGGAAGAGACCATTCTTCATCATCCACCAACAATTCCAACTTGTCAACGTGGTAGCGGATGTTGTCAAAATATTTACCCTTTACGTCGTCACAATACGCGATAGCCTTATCACGGGTATTTTCGATTTGATTGACTGCCTTTCTAGCCTCGATCATTTGTTCTACAAGGTCGCTTACCTTGGAAATATGCTCGGAAATTTTATTCAGCACCTGCAGTTGTTTGCTATATGCTGATTCGGGTAAACCTACTTCTTTAAGGCCTTTAACATTCTCCGTCAACACATTTTGATATTTAATGGCTGCTGGTAGAATATTGGCAGTGGCTAATTCGCCCATCATGCGGGACTCTATCTGAACAACCTTGATGTATTTTTCCAGTTCTATCTCGTGCCTTGCCTCGATCTCAGAATGAGATAATACCCCTGTGCTCGTGTAAAGCGCTTGTGCCTTCTGGCTAATCATGGCATCTAAAGCAAGTGGAGTTGTTTTGATATTTGGAAGTCCGCGTTTTTCAGCCTCATCTGCCCATTCTCCGCTATAGCCGTCCTTTTCAAATAATACTTTTTTACTGCTTACAACGTACTCGCGAATTACGTGCATAATCGCTATTTCTTTTTTCTCGCCTTTTTCAATCAAAGCGTCTACATCTTTTTTAAAGCTCTTCAACGTCTCAGCAAGAATTGTGTTCAATACAGTCATTGCACTGGCACAATTTGCAGCTGAGCCAACAGCACGGAATTCAAACTTGTTGCCGGTGAATGCAAAGGGAGAAGTTCTATTACGATCTGTGTTATCTAGCAGAAGCTCAGGAATACTTCTATGCAGATCTAACTTTAGTATTGCCTCATCCTGTTCGTCAAACTTATTACCTACCCGGGTTTCTACGTCTTCCAATACCTTGCTTAAATACTGACCAACAAATACTGAGATAATTGCCGGGGGTGCTTCATTAGCTCCCAGGCGGAAATCATTACCAGCTGAAGCAATGCAGGCCCTTAACAGGTCTGAATAGTCATGCACCGCTTTGATAGTATTTACAAAGAAGGTAAGAAACATCAAATTAGTCTTCGGGGTTTTTCCTGGAGCCAGGAGATTGACACCCGTATCAGTAGCCATGCTCCAGTTATTATGCTTACCGCTTCCGTTGATACCGGCAAAGGGCTTTTCGTGCAACAGTACTCTCAAGCCATGACGACGGGCCACTCGGTTCATGATATCCATCAGTAAGGTATTGTGATCAACAGCTACGCTTACTTCCTCAAAAATGGGTGCGCACTCAAATTGAGCAGGTGCTACCTCATTATGCCTTGTTCTTAACGGAATGCCCACTTTATAGGCTTCTCCCTCAAAATCTCTCATAAATGCATAAACTCGCTCCGGGATAGAACCAAAATAGTGGTCCTCCAGTTGCTGCCCTTTTGCGGGCGGGTGGCCAAATACTGTTCTGCCACTCATTACTAAATCTGGGCGAGCATTGAACAAACCTTCATCGATCACAAAATATTCCTGCTCCCATCCCAACGTCGCAGTTACCTTCGTTACATTCTTGTCAAAGTAATTGCAAACCTCTACAGCAGACTTATTAAGCGCTTCCAGTGCTTTAAGCAACGGCCCCTTATAATCTAGTAGCTCACCTGTGTAGGAAACGAAAACAGTGGGTATACAAAGTGTTTTACCGTGGCCGATTTCCATAATGAAAGCGGGAGAAGACGGATCCCATGCAGTATATCCGCGAGCTTCAAAAGTAGCTCTTAGACCGCCACTTGGAAATGAAGAAGCATCCGGTTCCTGCTGTATCAGCGCACCTCCATCAAACTCTTCTATTGCAGTACCATCGCTTTTAATAGTAAAGAAAGAGTCATGCTTTTCCGCGGTAGTTCCGGTTAGCGGCTGAAACCAGTGTGTATAATGAGTTACTCCCTTTGACTCGGCCCATTGGCGCAGTCCTGAAGCTATTTGATTAGCCATTACCCGATCAATCTTCTTCCCCCCTTTAATAGACGTTTTCAGACTCTTAAATGCCTCATCACTTAATAATTCCCGGGCAGTTTTAAGAGTAAAAACATTTTCACCAAATATTCCAGTTATTTTGGCGGTTACAGGAACTTCAGTTTCCTCGTTTCCTGCCAAATTGTTAACAGCGTTAAATCTTAATGACATGTGGAGATAGTTTTGATCTGCGAATTTAAGCTCAAATAAAGTTAAAAAGCAACTTTACTGTAAAGATTAAATATAAAAATACGCCCGTGAATAGGCTAAAGAGGCAGAAAATGAGCACAAATATTAGTAAAAATCAAAAAATACCTACAAAGTAACACATGTTCAAATTCTATATGTATTTACTGAAGGTATTATCTTGTGAAGTAGATGAGCAACCAGGAAGCTGGGGAAAATACTTTTATATCTTATAAGGGCGCCTGTAATAGGGGCTGTATAGCCCAGCAAAAACCATGAACACGCCAGGAGAAAGATTGAAAAGACAAAGAAAGAGTATTGTAACTCCGTATTACTTTTCTTTCGGAAGGCATAGATAACAAGCAGAGAATAAAGAACAACAAGTTCAATAGCAAATGGCAGATAGATAATTCCCTTGTTTTCCCATAGATACGGTCTTAAAAAGCCATAATTGAAAGCCTCGGGCAGCGTATGTAAAAAGCTTAGAAACCCGGGCCTCAATTCACCGGCCGGAAGGGACGTATTAGCCTCTAGTGCCATAAACTCCTGCCGTCTTTCTATTAGTATCTGAGGCAGGTTGAAAGAGGGAAACGCAATAGGAAGGCAAAAAAAACCTATTATACAAACAGAGACAATAATGCCAAAATACACAAGAGAAAGGGCAGGTCTTTTAATTGCCAACCACCACGACAGTAAACATGGTAAAAGTATCAATAGTAGATAACTCCTAAGAATTCCAATGACTATAATTGACAGCAATACGATTACCCAGGAGCCGTTTTGCCGAGCTCTAGTAAGTAATACAAGGTGATAGATGATATACCCGAAGAGCATAAATAAGACCCCGTCTTTATACATTCCACTTGTCCAGAAAAAGGTGGAAGGAATAAAAAATGCTGCAATGAGAGAGGTTATCTGGCTCCCTGGGTATATCATCATTAGAGCCTTGTACAAAGCAATGTATCCTCCAAAAGTAAGATAGATATAAAAGATACAATTCACGTAATAGTTTCCAAAACTAAAAACATTAAACAGCACTTCTGCTTTAATAAGAACCTGGTCCTTGAGATCGTTCCAGAAAGATCCTTTGGTGCCAAAGAAGTCTGATAATTCCTGATCATAAAAAGGGTTTAACTCAAGGTTTATCCGTCTTAAATACCCAAGTGGATGCTTCAACAAGAAGTTGTATTCTTCGATGCTATAATTAAATATCTGCCAGGTATCTGAGGTGTTGCCAAATCCCCGGTAGATAAATCCATAAATTACAGCGCCTGCTAATTTTACCAGGAATAGCCCGATAAGCCATTTAACCGACAGTCCTGTTGACTTGAATGAAGTAGTTTTGCTTATAAGCCAGCAAAAAAAAAGAAGATAAATTATAAATAATAAATACTGCACCTATTCAAATTTTATTTATAAAGCAATATAGAACAGATTCAGGGGATTTCACGTTCCATCCTTTCAGTAATGCATCTACCTCTACAAAATTAAGATAAGTGTTAATTCTGCTATATCTTGCCCTATTAAAAATTAGTATGGCAAGGATCGTGATGATGCTTAATAGACTTGTTATTGGCGGAGCACCTCTTGATACGGTGCAACTCGCCGGTTTCCTCTCAAATCATCATGAGGTTTATTTGATTGTGGGTGACAAAAACGATAGCGAGTTGGATGCTTTTTTTTTGGCGGAGCAATACAACCAACTGCACTTAGTTCATATCACTGATATGCAACGGTCACTCAATTTAATGAAGGATGTAAGAGCATTTTTCCATATATTAAAATTGCTTAGAAAGATACGGCCAGATATCGTTCATACCCATGGAGCGAAGTCGGGTTTGTTAGGACGGCTTGCCGCCTATGCAGTTGGAGTTAAGATAATTATACATACATATCACGGCCATGTTTTCCATTCGTATTTCAATTCTTTTGTGTCTTCTTTGATAGTGTTTGCAGAACGGACACTGGCAAGGATATCGTCAAAAATTATAGCAATAAGCGAAAAGCAAAAAATAGAACTGGTTGAGGCCTATAGAATCTGCCAGGCGAATAAAATAGAAGTAATAAAGCTCGGTATTGAAATCAGTAAATTTACCGGAAGCAGAATGATGGAGCGAAGAACGGATTTCAGGCAGCAGTATTTCGTGAGGGACGAAGAGGTAGCTATTGGAATTGTCGGTAGAATTGTTCCTATTAAAGGACATGCTTTTTTTGCAGACATTACTGCAGAACTGCTCCGCATGTCAAGAAAGCCATTAAAGTTTTTTGTGATAGGAGATGGAATCACTCGGAAAGACCTGGAAAAGATATTTCTTGAAAAGAATATACGAACAACGTACTTTCCCGAAGAGGCTACTGATGCGCAGGTGATATTTACCTCTTGGATCGTGGAAATTGAAAAAGCCATGAACGGTCTCGACATTATTCTGCTTACATCCTTAAATGAAGGAACGCCTGTAACGCTACTTGAAGCACAAGCCGCATCCATACCGGTAGTTGCAAGCGACGTGGGAGGTGTATCGGAAGTAGTGTTGCATGGAAAATCAGGTTTTGTAATTAAATATGGTGATTTAAACGCTTTCGTAGAACGGCTATTACTGTTGATTGATGATCCATCGATGAGAAAGAAAATGGGGCTAGACGGTAAGGGCTTTATAGAAGCCAATCATGGCAAGCAACAGCAGTTTTTATCAATTGAAAAACTATATCGGCAGTTATTGGAGGTGTAACGCTACCTTCTTACCTTTGCCAACATATATGGAAATAACCGTAAAAACCGCCGAACAGTTACGACTTACGGCTGAAGAGTTTGAACTTATCAAACAAAAACTGGGTAGAACTCCAAATTTCAATGAACTATGTGCCTTCTCCGCTATGTGGAGCGAGCACTGTAGCTATAAAAATTCCATTAAATGGATAAAGACACTTCCCCGCGAGGGCGCCAGAATGTTGGTAGCCGCAGGTGAAGAAAACGCCGGACTGATGGATATCGGTGACGGCTTTGGAGTGGTTTTCAAAATAGAAAGCCATAATCACCCCTCTGCTATAGAACCTTTTCAAGGAGCGGCCACAGGGGTAGGCGGTATTCACCGCGATATTTTTACAATGGGCGCCCGCCCTATTGCAGCACTTAATTCACTTCGTTTTGGCAAGCTGAACGAAGCAAAAACTCAGCACCTTCTATCAGGGGTCGTTCATGGTATTGGCCACTACGGCAATTGCTTCGGAGTGCCAACCGTTGGAGGCGAAGTGTACTTTGAACAGTGTTATCATACCAATCCCCTTGTAAATGCAATGAGCGTAGGCATTCTTAAATCAGGAGATACCATATCTGCCACCGCTGCGGGTGTAGGCAACCACGTGTTTTTTGTTGGAAGCGCCACAGGTAAAGATGGAATCGGCGGCGCTTCTTTCGCATCGGCAGATATAACAAACGAAAGTGCAGGAGAACTTCCCGCTGTGCAGGTGGGGGATCCATTTCAGGAGAAAAAGTTGCTGGAAGCCTGCCTGGAAGTTATAAAGACGGGAGCCGTATCTGGCATGCAGGATATGGGTGCCGCAGGCATTATTTGTTCTACTGCAGAAATGAGCGCAAAAGGCGAAGTAGGTATGAAGATACATCTCGATAAAGTACCTACCCGTCAGCAGAACATGAAAGCATGGGAACTGCTCCTCAGCGAGAGCCAGGAGAGGATGCTGATGGTAGTAAAAAAAGGACAGGAAGAAGAAGTGCTGCGTATTTTCGAAAAGTGGGACCTGCCTTGTGCCGATATCGGAGAGGTAACTGAAGATGGCATCCTTCAATTCTATATGAACGGAGAACTGGAAGCTGAACTTCCTGCCTATGAGCTGGTATTGGGTGGCGGTGCCCCTCAATACGAGCGGAAATTTCAAGAGCCTGCCTACTTCCAGAAAATAAGGCAGTTCAACCCGGAGGCTATCCAGGTTCCGGATGACCTTAAAGAAGTAGCGGAAAAGATTGTAACTATTCCTAATATAGCTTCCAAAAGAAGTATATATGTACAGTACGACAGCATGGTGGGGGCCGCCAACACTTCCACTAACGAGCCGGCAGATGCGGCCGTAGTAATGATTAAGGGAACCAATAAAGCACTTGCCATTACAACTGACTGCAACAGCCGCTACGTTTTTGCCGATCCATTCAAGGGAACAATGATAGCAGTGGCGGAAGCTGCGAGAAATATAGTATGCAGTGGTGGGCTTCCGCTGGGAGTTACCAATTGTCTTAACTTCGGCAACCCCTACGATCCGGAAGTTTACTACCAATTCGTGGAAGCCATAAAAGGAATGGGGGAAGCCTGTCGAAAATTCAATACACCTGTAACTGGGGGTAATGTAAGTTTCTACAATCAGAGCCCGGAAGGACCGGTCTACCCTACACCTACAATAGGAATGGTAGGACTTCTCGATAGAGTGCGTGATAAAATGACACTTGATTTTAAAGCACCTGGTGATGTAATATTTTTAATAGGTAAAAGCAGTGGAGATATTAACTCTTCCGAGTATTTGCATAAAGTGCACGGAGTGGAGCATAGTCCGGCGCCGCATTTTGATCTGGATGAAGAACATGCCCTTCAGCAGAAAATAGCGGAACTTATAAAGAATAAAGTGATTGAATCCGCCCACGACATTAGTGAGGGTGGCCTATTCATCACACTCCTTGAATCCTGCTTTAACCGAGAACTGGGAGTTGATGTAGTAGCATCGGATTACAATATCCGCAAAGATGGCTTCTGGTTCGGAGAAGCGCAAAGTAGGGTGGTAGTGAGCGTAAAATCCACAAAAGCAGCCTCTTTTAAAAAAGTGATAGGAGATCATCCTTACGAAGAACTGGGTGAAGTTACTACGGGTAGTATCGAAATTGACGGCATGAACTGGGGTGATATAAAAGACTGGAAATATAAATATGATACGGCTATCGAGAAATTTCTCCATCCAGAATTGGAAAATGCATTGAATCTTGTTCCTTAATACATAATATGGATGCAGCATCAACTATAGTTATTACAGGGGCTGCCGGCTTCATAGGCAGCTGTCTTACCGGTTTCCTGAATGAGAAAGGTTTCTATAATCTAATTCTGGTAGATGAGTTCAATCGCCCGGATAAGGTGCCGAATCTTGAAGGCAAAAGATTTACCGAAAAAGTAGACAGATCACAGCTGTTCGACTGGCTAAATTTGCGTTCTTCGCCTGTGGAATTTATATTTCATATAGGAGCACGTACAGACACTACGGAGTTTGACTATTCTATTCACGAACAGCTGAACGTAATCTACTCTCAGCACGTCTGGAATTACTGCACCCTGAATAAAGTTCCTCTCGTTTACGCCTCCTCGGCAGCAACCTACGGTGCTGGCGAAGCGGGATATAACGACGATCATGAAATGATTCAAAACCTGAAGCCTCTCAATGCCTACGGGGTCAGTAAAAATGAATTCGATAAATGGGTTCTGAAACGCATTGCCGCAGGAGCACCTGGTCAACCTCCTTTCTGGGCCGGGCTCAAGTTTTTCAATGTATATGGCCCTAATGAATTTCACAAAGGCAGAATGGCCAGTGTCATTTTCCATTCTTTCAACCAGATAAAAGCATCAGGAAAAGTAAAGTTATTCCGCTCGCATCGCCCTGATTTTAATGACGGTCAGCAGCTTCGGGATTTTGTGTATGTTAAGGATGTTATCAAAGTCTGTTACTGGCTGATGATCAATAAACCCTTATCTGCCATTTACAACTTGGGAACTGGTAAAGCAAGAAGCTTCGAGCACTTGGTGAAAAGTACATTTGCCGGTCTTGAAAGGGAGCCTGTGATAGAATTTATCGATATGCCGGAAGACATCCGGGATAAATACCAGTACTTTACAGAAGCAGAGATGAGTAAACTAAAAGAAGCAGGATATCCCGATTACTTTCATTCGCTCGAAAAGGGAGTAGAGGATTATGTTAGAAACTACCTTGCTCCTGCACAATATTACTGATATGAACAGAAAGATAGGCATCATAGGCGGAGGTAATCTTGGTACTGCTATAGCTGAAGGATTACTGAACAGCGGATTCGCAAAACCTGCCGATCTTACCATTTCAAAACGGAATACAGCTACTCTTTCAGCCTTAAAAGAAAAAGGGGTAACTATAGCTAGTGATAATCACACAGCCGTTAAAAACAGCGAACTCATAATTCTTGCTGTGAAGCCGTTTCAAGTGAAAGAAGTTCTTGAAGGCATTTCGGCCGACCTCTCTGATAGCAGACACATGTTGGTATCGGTAATCACCGGCATATTTATACAAGATATTATTGAAATAACCGGTAAATCGCTTCCCATTTTCCGGGCCATGCCGAATACGGCTATCGCCATCCAGCAAAGTATGACTTGCCTAAGTAGTTTCAACGCCAGCAGAGAACAGATCCAGTATGTGGAAGCATTATTCAATACTGTTGGACGAGTAGCGAACATAGAAGAAAAGTTAATGGACGCAGCCACTGTGCTGGGAGCCTGCGGCACTGCCTATGCTATGCGATACATAAGGGCAAATATCCAGGGCGGCATAGAAATAGGTTTCGATGCATTTACGGCAAGCCTGATAGCAGCCCAAACAGTAAAGGGAGCAGCGGAACTACTCCTTCAGAATGGCACACATCCCGAGCAGGAAATCGACAAAGTAACCACCCCCAAAGGCTGTACGATAGCTGGACTGAACGAAATGGAACACCAGGGCTTTAGTTCCTCCATCATTAAAGGAATTGCCGTTTCTTTCAATAAGATAATAAAAGGTTAACGATCATAGGGCTCCTGGCATGGATTTTTGAACTAGTTTTGTGCTGCACATATGAATTATTTCAAATATAAATTATATTAATATCTAGTTTAACAACTTCTCATGAAAACAAAGTCCACTGTTTTTGTACTCATTCTTGAAATAATAGCAATCTGCGCATTACATGCAGTTAAGATCAATCAGGCAGCACCAAAACCAAAAAATCTCGCAAACAGAATGGCGGCTCCCTATCAAAGGACAGAATTTGTTAAACAAGTTGGATTTAACTGGTGACACGCATTTCTCCTTCCATTTAGAGGTTTCTTTCTACCTGACATAAACTTTTTCCCGATTCTGAGGAAACTGGGCTAAAAACAGTTGTTAATATCTTATCTTTACACGACCTCAAGGCATTTCTGACGTATCGTAGTGAAAAAGCATTTTGCTGAAGTCTCCGTATTCACCCGGATTCCCGTAAGTAACTATTTCTTTGCCAGGTCCTCATTAAGATCATATTTTATCTTTTATAATAGATTTAACCATTATTATGGCAAAGTATATTTTTGTTACAGGTGGTGTAACTTCCTCGTTAGGTAAGGGGATTATAGCCGCATCTCTTGCCAAGCTATTACAGGCCAGAGGTCTTAACGTCACCATCCAGAAGTTCGATCCATATATAAATGTAGACCCGGGAACGCTGAACCCGTATGAGCACGGCGAATGTTATGTAACCGACGACGGTGCTGAAACGGATCTGGATCTTGGTCATTACGAGCGCTTTCTCAGTATTCCTACCTCGCAATCTAATAACGTAACTACCGGGAGAATCTATCAGACAGTCATTAACAAAGAAAGGGAAGGAGCTTATTTAGGTAAAACCGTTCAGGTGGTTCCTCATATAACGGATGAAATCAAAAGAAGAATGCTCATGCTTGGTAAAAAAGGGTATGATATCGTAATTACAGAACTTGGCGGAACTGTCGGTGATATAGAAAGTCTGCCTTTCATAGAGGCCGTGCGCCAGTTACAATGGGAATTACCGGAGGAAGACTGTATGGTAGTTCATCTCACACTTGTTCCTTACCTTAAAGCGGCTAAAGAACTGAAAACGAAGCCTACCCAACATAGCGTTAAAATGCTTAGTCAGGAAGGCGTGCATCCCGATATTATCGTCTGCCGCACCGAGGAACCGTTAAGCCCCGAGATACGCCGGAAAATAGCGCTGTTCTGCAACGTTAAGATAGAAGCAGTAATAGAAGCAATGGACGCTGCAACAATTTATGAAGTGCCATTACTTATGATGCGGGAGAAACTGGATCTTATCTGCCTTAAAAAACTGAATATAGTAAACTACCACGAGCCGGAACTGAATAGATGGAAGGAATTTCTCGACAAACTCAAATACCCTAAAAGTAAGGTCAATATCGGGCTCATAGGCAAATACATAGAATTGCAGGATGCCTACAAGTCCATTCTAGAAGCTTTCGTTCATGCCGGCGCCATGAATGAATGTAAGGTAAACGTGGTGAATGTTCACAGTGAATTTATCACAGAAGAAAATGTAATGGAGAAACTGGGCGCCCTCGATGGATTACTCGTGGCACCTGGCTTTGGGCACAGGGGAGTAGAAGGTAAGATAACCGCTGTAAAGTATGCCCGCGAACATGGACTGCCCTTTTTCGGTATCTGTCTGGGGATGCAAATGTCTGTTATAGAATTTGCAAGAAATGTGCTTGGCATGAAGAATGCCCATTCCACCGAGATGAACCCCGATACCAACGAAGCAGTCATCGATCTTATGGAAGAACAAAAAGAAGTAACGGCCAAAGGTGGTACCATGAGATTGGGATCTTATCCTTGCGACATAAAGAAAGATACACTGGCTAACAGGATATATGGAACTGAACATATCCGCGAACGTCACAGGCACCGCTGGGAATTTAACAATAAATACCTGGAGCAGTTTGAGGCAGCGGGCATGGTAGCCAGTGGCAGGAATACAGAAAGTGGCCTGGTTGAAATCGTAGAGATTCCAGTACATCCCTTTTTTATAGGTGTTCAGTATCACCCGGAGCTGAAAAGTACGGTGGAACATCCCCAGCCGCTCTTTGTTAACTTCATCAAGGCTTCCAGGGAATATGCGGAAAAAAAGCAATCCAGTAAAACGCAGATCCTCGAGGAAGAACTTAGCTGATTCCAACACTTACTGCAAGTCGACGATAGTATTAAAAAGAAAGATGCCCCCTTTTCAGGAGGCATCTTTACTTTACACCTAAATCAACACTCTATCAAACAAAACAACAGCTCAACCTAATATCTATAGTAGTTCTTCTTCGCTTCTGTAATCGTCTGGTCTCTTTCCAGCTTCAACTCCTGAGCTTTCCTCTTTCTTTCTTTGCGAGGCAGGCTTTCATCATTTTTTGCATCCCATATCTTTTGAGCATATTCATTCCTTATTTCTTCTATCTCTATATCCAGCTTCGATGGAGGAGTAGGCTGAGAATAAAAAGGGTCATAAAAGGGCCGATAGTAAAACGGGTTGCCATAGAATCCATTAAAGGGAGAGCCAAAAGCACCGAAGCCGAAAGCTACACGCGGTATGGAGCGATAGTAGATCCCACCTCTTATAGGAGGCCTTCCTGCATATTTCTGAGCTGATGCACCGAGGGCAAGGCCCAGCGAAAACAAAACGATCAGCAGCTTTTTCATAATCACACATTTATAATTAGACGCAGTAAACAGGTAGAAGTTTGCAGCCCTTCAGTACTATAACATTTCTATAACATTTTCTCTACCGTAAACTTGATTTTGGCTGCTGCAGTTGGCAAGGCAAACCCCTGCAATCTCTGCAAGGCGAGCTCAAATCCCTTATCTTTGCGCTCTTAAAAATTCAGATAATGGGAATGGACCGTAATACAGTGACCGGGTTTGTGTTATTAGCTATTCTGTTGTTTCTCTACTTGTTCATTTCCACTAAGAACAGCCAGGATCTTATGCAGCAAAAAAAGCTGACGGAAGATTCCATCGCCCGTGTAACTGCTGCAAAGAATGCTGCTGCAAACGCCGCAGCCCGTGTAAGTGATAGCACTTCAGTAAAATCTCCCTTAGATAGCGTTGCTGGTATCAATAAAGCCCTAACCGGAAAGCCGCAGCTCATCACCTTGGAAACAGATCTGCTGAAAATAGTATTCAATAGCAAAGGCGGGCAGCCGGAATCTGTTGAACTTAAAAAATACAACTCATACGATAGCACGCCCGTTAAACTAACGAGTGGGGCCGACCAAATCAACTATCCCGTAATGGTTGGAGGTAAAGCAGTTAATGTAACCAACCTCAATTTTACGCCTGGCGCGCCCGTAAAAAATGCAGACGGAAGCCAGAGTATTTCTTTTGTTGTTGCAGCTGAAAACGGAAGCCAATTAACGCACTTTTTTACACTGAACAACGGGGATTACAGGCTGGGCTGGGATATAAAAGCCAGCGGAGCAGCCAGCTTGTTTACCAACGGTAATCTGAATATCAAATGGCTGTCACAGCCACAAAAGCAACAGAAGGATGCAAAATATGAGCGGCAGCTATCCAATATCTGCTTCTTTGAAGACAATGAGTTCGATTTCATTTCCAGTAAAACGGAAAAGACCTTTGAGGGTAAAGTACAATGGGTAAGTGTTGTACAGCAGTTTTTCAATACCACCCTTATTGCCCGCAATGGCTTTGAATCGGGCAATGTAAAGTGGGCAAGGCAAACCGAGGATACCTCATTAATCATTGCCAACGTTGAAACAAATCTCCAGGCAAAGTTCCCCGGTGGTGCTTCGGGTGTTATCGGCATGGAAATGTTCTATGGCCCTAACGATTATACCATCCTGAAAAACCATGCTGCTCCCGAAATGGATCGCATCGTGAACCTCGGCAGAGATATGTATGCATTTGTGCGCCCGATCAATATTTATATTATAATGCCGGTGTTTAATTTCTTTAAAAGCTTTATCGCCAGTTACGGAGTGGTGATTCTTCTACTAACTTTATTCATCCGCCTCCTTACATCGCCGCTCGTGTACACCAGCTATCTTAGTGGTGCAAAAATGAAAGTACTTCGGCCAGAAATAGATGCTCTCAAGAAAAAGCATGGTGACGATCAGCAGACTTTTGGTATGGAGCAGATGAAATTATTTCGTGAAGTGGGTGTCAATCCTTTGGGCGGATGTATTCCTGCGCTCTTGCAAATTCCGATCTTCTTTGCGCTTTACAGCTTTTTCAACTCGAATATTGCCTTGCGCGGCGAGAACTTCCTTTGGGCAGATGATCTTTCTGCCTACGATTCTATCCTGAACCTGGGGTTCAGTATTCCTTTTTACGGTAGCCATGTTAGCCTGTTTACCTTGCTAGCAGTAATAACCAGTTTGCTCATCAGCCTTTATGGAATGGCAAATGCTCCAGATCAGAGCAATCCAGCGTTAAAATATATGCCTTATATTTTTCCGGTACTGTTGCTTGGTTTCTTCAATGAGCTTCCATCGGCGCTTACCTGGTACTATACCGTGTCTAATATCATCACGCTTGTACTGCAGTTTGTAATACAGAATTACATCATCAATCATGATAAAATTCTGGCAAAGATGGAAGCGGTACGAAAGAAGCCTAAGACAAAAAGCAAATGGCAGGAAAGAATGGAGCAGATGCAAAAGACGCAGCAAACCATCAAGCAGCCAAAGAAATAGGCAACCTTCACCATCTCGCCCGGCGGCTCTTTCTTGGTATTTTGCATTCTCTTTGCTATTTTAGACAACTATATGCACCAGGTTCCTCGTCTTACTACCATTAAAGCACTGCCCGCATGAAGAATATTTACTTATTGCTTGTCCTCTTTCTGTCATTTATTGCTTCACCTATCACGGCTCAGAAAAAAGTATCCGAGATCAGCCTTGTTTATGACGTGGTTGTTACAAACGATAGCCCCCAGCCGAAACTGGCCGATGCTTTCGACGGAGCTTCTGCCTCCGTGTACATTAAAGGGCCTATGAGCAGGTCAGAAATGGTAAGCGCCCTGGCTTCTTTCACTACCATTCACGATGCCAGAAACAGTACTTCTGTACTGCTGCAGGAAGTGAGCGGCCAGAAACTGCTTATCCGTATGAGCCCCGAAAACTGGAAGGAAAAGAACAAACGATACGAGGGCATCACTTTTACCGATACAAAGGAAACCAAGGTAATAGCAGGATATAAATGCAAAAAAGCAATCGCTTCCATGAAGGATGGTACTACTTTTACCGTTTACTATACAGACGAAATCATACCCGATAATCCGGAATATAACTATCAGTTCAGGAATCTCAAAGGCCTCCCGCTGGAATATGAGCGCTCCATGAAAAACCTTAAAATGAAGTATACCGTTTCTAAGATTGATATTAATCCTGTACCGGTATCTAAATTCGACATTCCACAAAGTGGCTACAGGGAAATGACATACGAGGAAAGCAGGAAGTTGGGAATTGGTAATTGATCGGGTAAGAGCAAGACTACAGCAAATTAACGCCTGATATAAACTTTAACATTAACTGCCTGAAGATTCGATTTAGCTGCTGCAATGGATACCCGGTGCTTATAAGGAAGAATATAAGTAGTATTACCTTTTTGATAGGTAACTACAGTATTAACAGTTGAGATAGACTGCTTCTTTGTATCACTAAAAAGTGCACTGCTCTTATAGGAACGACTCGCCTTCAATGTAAAAGCATTCGTCGAAAATCCGTTATTACTCCGGATATGTGAAAGGCCAAGGCTAGATAAGGAGGTGTTATCCGCCCCCTTCGACTTCTCTCCACCACCTCCGCCGCCACCCAGGCCAACAGAAGCAAAAGAGATAGCTGTTATTCCTGTTGCTAAGAACAGGCAAACCAGCACCTTCTTAAGTGATTTTATGTTAATGTTTCTAAACATCTACCGCAAAATTAACATTTTTTTCCTAATTTACAACAACTATTATAAATGAAAGAACAATCTTCACAGCAGAACAACGAGGAGCTAAGGGAACTATTGAAGCAGTATCAGCATCTCAGGGCAGGACGAGGGCATTCTTTTCTAGATGAGGAGTCTTTTGAGAAAATAATCGATCATTTTGACGACGCCGAAAACCTGCCAGGGGCCCTGGAAGCAGCCGAGATCGCCATGCAACACTACCCCTATTCCTCGGCGCTTGTGTTAAAAAAGGCCGACCTTCTGATAGCTACCCGTAAATACATGGATGCGCTCGATACGCTCGATCATGCCGAATTGCTGGATAGCCACGATATTAACCTGTATATTCTAAAAACAGACGCCTATCTCGCGCTGGATCAGCAGGAGAAAGCTGTCGAGTTGCTGGAAAATGCACTGGCACTGTTTTCAGGAGAGGAGAAAATAGAACTTCTTTTTGAACTGGCTGATGTGTACGATGATTATGAAGAGTTCGATAAATTATTCGACTGCCTTAGTCTGATCCTCGATCAGGACCCCACTAATGAAGAGGCGCTTCATAAAATCTGCTTCTGGACTGACTTTACTGGCCGCAACGAAGAAGGCATCCGCCTGCACCTTCGTATAATTGACGACTTTCCCTATAGCGAACTTGCCTGGTTCAATCTTGCTGCTGCATACCAGGGATTGAAGCTTTACGAAAAAGCCATTGATGCCTACAAGTACGCTGTGGTAATCGATGAGAAATTCGACTATGCTTACCGCAATATGGGCGATGCATATATACGGCTTCGCAGGTACAAAGACGCCATAGAAGTACTGGAAAAAGTGCTGGAGCTCTCCCGCCCGGAAGATGTGATCTACGAGGCTATCGGGCATTGCTACGATAAGCTGAAAAACTTTGCGCAAGCTCGTTTCTACTATAAAAAAGCTTCGCACATGAGCCCCGACGATAGCAAAATCTATTACAAAGTGGCATGCACCTATATCAACGAGCATCAGTGGACGCAAGCCGTAAAACAACTGGAATCTGCCATGCAGATCAGTCGCATGCAGCCTGAATACAATCTGGCCATGGGGGAGTGCAAAATGAAGCTTGGCAATATCAAAGATGCTATACTTAATTTCTCCAACGTAGTAAGATCAAGACCCAAGAACGTAGCGGGATGGGAAGCTTTGGTCCGTTGTCTTTACAACAGCAGCTTTTACGAAGAAGCATTGGAACAGGCCAATGCAGCTCTCAGTCGTACAGATGGTAAAACCCTGTTTACATATTATCTCAGTGCTATCTATCTTGCTATGGGTAAATCCAAGGAAGCTATGCTCCATCTTGAAAAAGCATTGATTAAAGCTCCCAAGCTGCTAAAGAAGTTCATAGAACTTAACCCTTCTATCCTGCAGAATCAGCAGGTAGTGGAAATGATCGCCAGGCACAAGCGGAAGAAGTAAGTGTTAACCTTTGTATTATTGCCATCTTTATTAATACTTTTGCCGCTTTCCGGAATATTATTTTTCCCTTTCAGTTTCTTATTTTTGCGCACGGTAAGAAAACTTAAACAAGTCAATATGAATTTTAGTCTCTCGCAGATCCCTGAAAGAACCCCTAAGCCGCGTAAGCATGGTATCACAATGGTAATGGATAAAGGACTCAGTATCGAGGAGGCTAAAAATTTTATGAGTGTGGCGCACCCCCATGTAGATATCGTGAAACTGGGCTTCGGCACGGCTTTCGTAACACCTAACCTTAGAGAGAAAATTGAAGTTTACAGGTCGTATGATATACCGGTATATTTTGGAGGCACTTTGTTTGAAGCATTTCTGGTAAGAGGACAATTCGATGATTACATCGCTATATGTAAAGATTATTCCATTTCCTATGTGGAAGTGAGCGATGGCTCCATCACCATCCCCCATTCAGAAAAATGTGGCTACGTCGAGAAGCTTACAAAACACTTTACTGTGTTGAGCGAGGTGGGAAGTAAGGATGCCGCGCACATCATCCCGCCTTATAAATGGATAGAACTTATGAGCGCCGAACTTGCCGCAGGCGCCACCTACGTAATTGCCGAAGCAAGAGAAGCTGGCAATGTTGGTATCTACCGGGGGTCTGGTGAAGTGCGAGAAGGCCTTGTTCAGGAAATACTAACTCAGATCCCGGAAGATAAAATTCTATGGGAAGCCCCGCAAAAGGCACAGCAGCTTTACTTCCTCGAACTTATCGGATGCAACGTGAACCTTGGTAATATTGCGCCGACAGAGATGATTGCCCTCGAAGCCATGCGCATCGGCCTGAGAGGCGATACCTTCGACCTGTTTCTTAACGCGGAAGCTAAGGTATGAGGCAGTTCGCGCTGGTTGGCTATCCCCTGAGTCACTCTTTCTCAAGGAAATACTTCTCGGGTAAGTTTGAAGAAGAACGTATAGATGCCATCTTCCATAATTATTCTCTTG
>JACMJX010000236.1 GCA_014380425.1 Chitinophagaceae bacterium
CACCCGCTGAGCTTGAATTGAAAGACCTGCAGCATTTTATTAAATATATCAACGAAATTGGGATGACAGCCACTTCCCAGGCACGGATCATTTCCGGCATTCGTTCGTTCTATAAATATTGTCTTATTGAAAGTATCGTTAAAAAAGATCCAAGCCTCTTACTGGAAGCTCCCCGCACAAAAAGAGCGTTGCCCGATGTATTGAGTTTTGAAGAAATTGAAAGCATTATCAATGCCATTGATCTCAGCACTCCGGAAGGAGGCCGTAATAAAGCCATCCTGGAAACGATGTATAGTTGCGGCCTGCGAGTGAGCGAACTTGTGAATCTGCGTATCTCTGCATTGTACCTCGATCTTGAATTTATACGTGTTACCGGCAAAGGTGATAAAGAACGCCTGGTACCTATCGGTAGTTCCGCCATTAAGTTCATTACTATTTACTGGAAAGAAATAAGAGTGCATGTACCGATAAAATCAGGACAGGAGGATTTTCTGTTCCTGAACCGCCGCGGCAGCAAACTCTCCCGGGTCATGATCTTCCTGATGCTAAAAGCACTGGTAAAAAAAGCCGGGATTACGAAAAACATCTCTCCTCATACGTTCCGGCACTCTTTTGCCACCCACCTGGTGGAAGGCGGCGCCGACCTGAGGGCCGTTCAGGAGATGCTGGGCCATGAAAGCATTACGACTACAGAGATCTACACGCATATCGACCGCGAATACCTCCGGGATACCCTGCAGCAGTTCCATCCTGCTTTTCAATTGTAGCGTAATAAGCTGTTGTTACTTTTTTGTGCCTTTCGTAAAACTATTAAGGGCTCTCGACTATATTCCTTTACATTTGTCTCATAAAAAACACTGTCATGAAATACTTCCTCACATTCGTCGCTGTATGTTGCATCATCGGCACTTCTTATGGCCAGCTTAAAACACCTGCGCCCAGCCCTACGCAAACGCTTAAACAAGAGTTTGCACTGTCTTCTGTAGAACTTTCTTACTCCCGGCCAGCAGTTAAAGGGCGTAAAATATTCGGCGATATAGTTCCTTTTGGAAAAGTGTGGAGAACCGGTGCCAACAGGGCCACTACCATTACTTTCGGTGAAGATGTAAGCTTTGGAGGTAAAAAAGTTGCTGCCGGTAAATATGGTCTGCTAACAATCCCAGGTGCCAGCGAATGGACTATCATACTGAGCAAGCAACTGGATGTGACCAGCCCCTCGGCTTATAAGGAAGATATGGATGTGGTGCGTGTAACTGCAAAAGCAGTGAAGATGCCCGTAACTATGGAAAACTTCACCATACTTTTCGACGAGATAAAAGCGAACTCCATGCTGCTTGAATTCATTTGGGAGAAAACACTCGTATCCGTTCCTGTTACTGCTGAAGTAGATAGTAAAGTGATGGCGCAGATCGATACGATCATGCAGGATGAGAAGAACAAATCTTATTTTTCTGCCGCAGTTTATTACCTGGATAACGACAAAGACGCCAGTAAAGCCTTGGGTTGGCTGGATAAAGCAGTAGCAGAAAACCCAGATGCTTTTTATATGCAC
>JACMJX010000237.1 GCA_014380425.1 Chitinophagaceae bacterium
CGGGATACCTGGAAAATACTGCTTTCTGGCAGCGCTGTGGTATAGATGAAAGGCCTGCAGAAGTTGATCAAAAAGTTGCGTAGTACGTCACTACCCAGCACTACCGCACCATGGCAGCCTACGGCTTTACCAAACGTGTGAATCCTTGCAAAACAGGCATGCTGAAGCGAAAGTGACTGTACAAGGCCCGCACCTCCCGGGCCCAGTACGCCTGTTGCATGTGCTTCGTCTACAATCAGGTTGGCCTCATACCGCTTACAGAGATCGGCGATCTCCTGCAAGGGTGCAAGATCGCCATCCATTGAAAACACAGACTCTGTAACCACGAAAACAGTGTTGGCGCCGGGCGAGCAAGCCTTCAACCTTTTCTCCAGGCTCTCCATATCATTGTGAAGAAAGGGAAAAGCCTGCGCTGCACTAAGCCTTATACCATCCCGCAGGGAAGCATGCGAAAGAAAATCATAAATGATGCTATCGCCCTTGCGGGCAACACTACCCAGCAGCCCAATATTAGCATCGTAACCTGAGTTAAATACCAGCCCTGACGCCGCACCATGAAAAGCAGCTACCTGCTTTTCCAGATGCTCTATCATCTCGTAATTGCCGGAAAGCAGCCTGGAACCTGTGCTTCCCGATCTTAGGCTGGTATGCTTCCTGTTGTTGAGTACCTTGTTTTTTACGATACCCAGGTAGTCGTTGGAGCAGAAGTCTGCCTTGCCTGAAGCTGGTAATAGTTCCCGGTAAGCGTTCCGCTCTCTTCTTTCATTCAATCTCGTAATAAGAAAATCTTCTTTCATACTTTTGCAGTGTCGTCATGCTTCGAGGCTGACTACCATAGATGCAAAGAACGCAAATAATTATATGCATACGTCCATGAATTCCGTAAGTGTAAAGAATATACTGGGCCTGCAGCTTCCAACGGATCCGCGGTGGGTAGATCTGGCAAGTGTCTCCCTCGAAGAAATACTCACTGATCATGCCTACTGCGAACAGAAAGCCGCCATCACCTGCATCTCCTACATTACTAAGTTTCCCGACAGGGAAAAGCTGGTAGAAGATCTCGCTCCGATAGTTACGGAAGAATGGGGACATTTCCGGATGGTGCTTGCAGAATTAAAGAAACGCAAGCTACGCCTGGGTAAACAGCGAAAGGACGAATACGTGAACGCCTTGATTGCCTTCCAGGTGAAAGGTGGAACCCAGGAAGACAGTTTTCTCGATAAACTGCTCACCATGGCCCTTATCGAGGCGCGGAGTTGCGAACGCTTCAAGCGCCTCAGCGAAGGGCTGAATGATGAATACATGCGGGGCTTTTACCGCCGCTTCATGGAGAGCGAAGCGGGCCACTACAAACTCTTTATAGAGCTTGCCGAAACCTATATTGACAAAGAAAAAGTACGCATACGCTGGCAGCAGTGGCTGGCATTTGAAGCAGCGCTCATGCCTACACTGGCAGTGAGGGGGGATAGAATCCACTAAAATACATTCGATTCAGGTGTGGCCCATAAAGTACTTTACTTCATCCCGGAAGTCGAGGTTTTCATATTTTTCCTGCAACTCGATCACCTTCTTCAGATGTGCTATCAGGAAGTTTTTATGGGCCTGCGTTTCAGGGTGAAATGGCTTATGCTTTCTGGCGATATTGATCTTCCTGATCTCCTGGATAAGGGCCTGCGCATCGTCTCCTATAAAGTGTTTTTCAAACGTATCGAACACGAATTCGGTAGCGGCATAATTGGGATGGGCCAGGTCAACATCATAAAAACGGTAATCACGCAGTACATCTATCACCAGCTCGTAAGCGGGGAAATAGTATAGCCGGTCAAACTTATTCACCATGTGGTGCACGGCTTCTATAAGGCGGGCTTTGCTTCTGTTGTTTTCAATAACACCATCTCTCAGGTGCCTTACAGGGCTTATCGTAAAAATGATCTTTATCTTTTCATTAAAATGAAAGAGCTGGTGAATGCAATTATCAAGGGCTCTTATAATTTCCTCGATGCCTAAAAGGTGCTTGTTAAAAAGACGTGCCGGCTCCCGGTGGCAGTTGGCGACAGAGCGGCCATCTTCCGACAGCTGGTAAGAAAAAGACGATCCGAGTGTAATGATCAGCCAGTCCGCTTGCTTCAGAAACCCGTGCGCCTTTTGCTGACTGTTGTTGATGGTAGCAAGCACCGCATCCTTCTCCATGCCGGAAAACTGGGAATGATGATCCCAGCTTTGCCAAAGCTCATTACTGTAAAAAAGATCTTCCGGGGCGTACTGATGATTGCGGATATAGGAAACGATACTCTTGCAAACACTCAGCGGATCGAACAGTATGCCATTAGGATTCTGAAGTACGGGGAACTTTAGCTCCTCCAGCTTCCGGCCGATATGCTCCGTGAAGCAGGAGCCCGACAGAAATATCTTTTCCGGATAAGCTATAAGCTGTTTGGGTGACGGTATGTTGACATCGGCCATGAAGTTCATAAGCGCTATTAAATAAAGATTTTATCAGCCAGGGCCAGGCTTCTGGCAAGAGCTGCTTCGTTGATGGCAAAGGGCTGTCCCTGCTCCTTGAAATACGATAGCATCCATTCCGTATTCATGTTACCCACCAGCTCGCTGCCTGCCATAGGGCACCCTCCTATTCCCTTCAGTGCTCCGTCGAAACGGGTGATGCCAGCTTTATAAGCAGCTTCCAGTTTCTGCTTCCAGTTGGCCGAAGTAGAATGAAGATGAACACCTGTTTCGAGGCCGGGTAATACCCCTTTCAAATAGGTAGTAATTTCATGTACTTGCTCGGGTGTTGCCACTCCTACGGTATCGGCAAGCGATATCGTTTCCACACCAAGTTCCCTGATCTGGTTGATCCAGTTAAACAAAATATCGAACGAGTAAGGATCGCCGTAGGGATTGCCGAAACCCATAGAGATATAAACAACCAGTTGCTTATTGTTCTGCACGCAAAGCTCCTGGATATAGGATACCCGTTGAAAAGAGTCTTTAATGGAACTGTTGGTATTCCTTTGCTGAAACGTTTCCGAAACGGAAAAAGGAAAGCCAAGATAAGAGATCTGTTCGTACGCCACAGCATCCTGAGCTCCCCGGAGATTGGCGACAATGGCAAGAAGACGGGTAGCGGTTCCATCCATCCGGAGCTGCTTTAGCACTTCTGGCGTATCGGCCATTTGTGGAATTGCTTTAGGCGACACGAAACTGCCGAAATCAAGTGTATCGAAGCCAACTTCCAGTAAAGAATGGATGTATGCAACCTTTGCAGCAGTGGGAATGAAGTGTGTCCATCCCTGCATGGCGTCGCGCGGGCACTCAATCAATTTCATACTGGCAAAGATAGCACTAAATCCGCTGCTTCATGGCTTCATAAAGGATCATGCCGGTAGCTACAGACACGTTGAGCGACTCAAACCTGCCCGCCATCGGAATACTGAAACTTTCATCGCAAATCTTCATAAGAGCGGGAAAAACCCCTTTTTCTTCACTACCCATTACAATAGCGCAGGGCTCAGAAAAATCGAGTTCATATATCTTCCGTTCCGCAGTCATTTCACTCGCGAATACCTTTATACCATTCATATGAAGATCATCGACTGCCTTCATAAGACTGTTGACCCGGCATACGGCTATTTTCTCCAATGCCCCTGCCGAAGTTTGTATCGCGTCTTCATTCAATGTACCCACCCCTTTGTCGGGGATGATAATGGCATGCACTCCGCAGCAGAAAGCGGTTCTGGCTATGGCTCCTATGTTCCTGATATCTGTTATGGCATCCAGGATAATGAAAAGAGGAGCTTCGCCCTGCTCCACTACAAAAGATATTACCTGTTGAAGATCCTGGTACTGTATTTTAGCTATCAGCCCCACGCATCCTTCATGATCCTGGATATTGAAGCCGTTCAGTTTCTCCGCAGGCACTTTATTCAACGGCACCAGTTTATCCGTAGCCAGCTTCCTGATTTCGTCGATGGCGGCACCATGAACAGTATTCTGCAGGTAAATCCGCTCCAGTTGTTTGCCAGACAGGAGGGCCTCCGTAACGGCCTTTTGCCCTATAACAAGGGTACTTTTCTTTGGCCGGTTCTGTTGTGGTTGTTGAAAATGTTTCACGCTGCAAATGTAGGTATTTTGGGCACTTGGAATTTACGATTCGTGCGGAAGCAAAGGAAGGTTGGGCATAGCTCCTGCTCGTATAAACGCATCAAGGGGAGATAAGAACGGGTACACCCGCCATGCTTTATATCTGTAGTAGTTTTTGACAAGGATTAAGCGGCCTTTCTTCCAACAATTGCCACAAAACGGCCTTTAATGCGCAGCCCATTGCGGGGCAATTATTGGAATCTCCCAGCCCCATGGAGCCCGAATCAAGTTGTTTAAAAGTTTGAACACTTGTTAGTGGGGGATTTTGAGACAGGCGCGTTAGATGCTGTAAGCACAACATACTGAAGCGCCTGTTCCGGAATGACAGTTGGCGTTTCGTTCGCTCCCTGAAGCATCTATCAAAAGCTTCTCGTTCGTCTCTCGAAGGTCTCTCGTTCGTCTCTCGTTCGAATACGACTGAAAGAAAGACGAACGAGAGACGAACGAGAGACGAACAAGAAGCCTTTGAAAGGCGCGAAACACCGTAAAGTCACTATAAATCAGGGTATTCTTAGAATAAAACAATATGGATTGCCATTTAAGTTACCAGGTGTTCTATAAATCTGGGATATAACAGAACAAATAGAAACCAAAAATAGCTCCTCGGGGTCGAAAATACCCTGACCAAACCAAACAGAATGCCCTGATTTGAAAAATTATCAACTTCCGGAAAGAACGGCAGAAGACTGTTATAGTCCGAAAGCCTTCTTTACTACAGGAACATAATCCAGTTTTTCCCAGGTAAAAAGCTCTACCCGTACCTTCTTTGTCTTTCCTTCCGGTGTAAAAAAGGTTTTGGTAACTATCTGCGACTTGCGGCCCATATGCCCGTAGGCGGCTGTTTCGCTATAGATCGGGTTGCGTAATTTCAGCCTTTGTTC
>JACMJX010000238.1 GCA_014380425.1 Chitinophagaceae bacterium
TTGGAACGATTACTGTTGATAAGGATCAAACGATTGTATCTATAGTTGGAAATGAAATTGCGCAGACAAGCGATATTCTGAGCAAACTATTTGACGCATTGAAACCTGTGCCTGTGAGGATGGTCAGTTATGGAGGTAGTCGTCATAATGTGTCGGTACTATTACCCGGGGAATATAAAGTACAAACTTTGCAGTTATTGAATAGCGGCTTGTTCGGGCTGGAATAAATAACGGCATCCAATAGAATCATAAAGGGCGAACTGTTTAAAGTTGCCCTTTATGATATTACACGTTATACATTGTTTAAACCCTTTTATATAATCAGCATAGCATCGCCGTAGCTGAAGAAACGGTATTTATCCTTGATTGCTTTTTTATAAGCTTCTACGGCAAGATCATAGCCTGCAAAAGCACAAGTCATAATCAGCAGGCTTGTCTTGGGGAGATGAAAGTTTGTAACGAGCGAATCCGCTATATTGAATTGGTAAGGAGGATGAATAAAGTGATTGGTCCATCCCTCTGAAGGTTTTAGTAATTTTTCAGCCGTAAATGACGATTCGATAGCACGCATGGTGGTTGTACCAATGGAGCAGATTCTCTTTCCTGTTTGCCTGGCAATATTCACGATTCGGCAGGAGGCTTCGTCTATGTTATAATATTCAGCATCCATTTTATGCTTACTCAAATCTTCCACTTCGATAGGACGAAAGGTGCCGAGACCAGTATGCAGCGTTACTTCCGCGAAGCGGATACCTTTGATTTCCAGCCTCTTGATAAGTTCCCGGCTGAAATGCAAACCTGCTGTAGGGGCAGCTACTGCTCCCTCATGCTTTGCATAAACAGTTTGATAACGTTCTTTATCTTCTTCGTCGGGTTTACGTTTAATGTACTTCGGTAGCGGTGTTTCTCCCAGCATCTCCAGCATCTGGCGAAACTCCTCCTCGGTACCGTCCCACAAAAAACGGATCGTACGGCCGCGGCTTGTTGTATTGTCGATTACTTCCGCAACTAGTTCGTCTGTTTCACCAAAGTAGAGCTTATTCCCAACTCTTATCTTTCTTGCAGGATCTACTATTACATCCCAAAGCCTGTTAGGCTTATTAAGTTCACGAAGGAGGAATACTTCTATCTTTGCACCGGTCTTTTCCTTACGACCATACATACGCGCAGGAAATACCTTTGTATTATTGACTACAAAAACATCTTTATCATCAAAGTAATCGAGAATATCCCGGAAATTCTTGTTTTCCATGGTGCCGGTCTTACGGTTGACGACCATCATTCTGCTGTCTTCTCTTTTCTTGGAAGGATTCTGGGCAATAAGATTTAAGGGGAGATCAAATTTGAACTGCGATAGTTTCATGTTACGGCATGATTTTTAAGTTGGCAAAAGTACAACAAATTTTGTAAAGAGAGGTAATTAAAATTAGCCGGGTATTGCGTCTATCAATTGGCGGGTATAATCGCTTACCGGATGGAAGTAAACTTGCTCGGCTGTTCCTGTTTCTACAATTCTTCCTTTGTTCATGACCATAATACGATCGCTGATGTAGCGAACTATAGAAAGATCGTGCGAAATGAAGATGGCAGTAAATTGAAATTCTTTTTTCAGGTCGTTAAGAAGGTTCAGTACCTGTGCCTGCACGCTTACATCCAGGGCAGACACGGATTCATCACAAATAATGAAAGAAGGGTTGAGCGCCAGCGCTCTTGCTATAACCACCCGCTGACGCTGACCTCCCGAAAACTCATGCGGGTAGCGTTTGAAATGATCGGCCTGGAGGTTGACTTTGATAAGCAGGTCAATCGTCTTTTCCTTACGGTTCCCGTCGTTGCCATACAATCCATGTACCTTTAGCGGTTCCATAATAGCAGCGCCTATTGGCAGGGAAGGATTCAGGGATGAGTAGGGATCCTGGAAGATCAACTGCATGTCTTTTCTCATGGCACGGAGTTCCGATTCACTGATAGACGTAAGATTTCTGCCGCGAAAGATTATCTTTCCCGCTGTGGGTTCGATAAGCCTTAAAAGCGCACGGCCAAGTGTGCTTTTCCCACAGCCCGATTCGCCTACCAGCCCAAGTGTTTCACCTTTCAGCACTTTAAAGCTTACATCATCTACGGCTTTAATAAATGCACGATCTTTTCCAAAAAGCGCCTTTTTTGCAGGAAACCATACCTTGAGATGCTCTACTTCCATCAGCACTTCGGGCTCGTTTAAAAGAGCGTGCTGTATAGGTAATGAAACGGTTGCGACAGGCTGACGTATGTGGCCCATAAAGTCGCTGACAACTGGCAATCGGCTGCCTTTGGGATGTAGAGCCGGGCGGCAGGCAAGCAGCGCTTTCGTATAAGGGTGAGCTGGTTGTTCATATACCTGTCGGATAGAACCCTGTTCCACTATTTCTCCCCTGTACATTACAATAACCCTGTCGGCGATTTCTTTTACCACTCCAAGGTCGTGCGTGATAAAAATGACCCCCATGCCAGACTGCACTTGAAGTTGTTTAATAAGCCGGAGAATCGTTTTCTGTACGGTTACATCCAGAGCTGTGGTGGGTTCGTCTGCAATAAGCAGAGAAGGATTACAGCTCATGGCCATAGCAATCATTACCCGCTGTTTTTGCCCACCACTCAACTGATGGGGGTATCTGCGGAAAATGGACTCTGGCTCAGGAAGCATTACTCTGTTAAATAGTTCAAGTGTTCTTGCTTTTGCCATGGAATGGATTACCCTTTCATGCAGGAGGATGGCTTCCATTACCTGTTCACCACAAGTGAACACAGGATTGAGTGAGGTCATGGGCTCTTGAAATATCATGGCGATCTTGTTGCCACGCACTGGCATCATTTGTTCCGGTGCAAGTTTTAGCAGATCGACAGGCTCCTTGCCCTCGGGAGAGAATAGTATCCCCCCGCTTTGATAAACAGCGGGGGGAACTGGAAGCAGTTGCAGGATGGAAAGAGAAGTAACGGACTTGCCGGAGCCCGACTCTCCGACTATAGCAACGATCTCTCCTTTTTTTACTTCAAAGGATATGTTCTTGAGAGCAGGTACGATTCCTCTTTCCGTATTGAAATGAACAGAGAGATCATTGATTTTAAGAAGAGGATATAACTGCATATTAAATAGACCGCTTACCTTCACGAATTCTGCTAATTTAACGAATACTTTTTTGTAACCATGAAAATCGCCTTCCCGGAGTTTGCTTTTAGGATTAAGGAAGAAAATGAGAAAGAGTTCATCTTCGATCCTTTTCGTCATTGCTGGTTGCGTTTAAGCCCGGAGGAATGGGTGCGGCAGAACTTTCTTCAGTATCTTCTTCAGGTTCATAAATATCCGGCTTCCCTGATCGCTATCGAGAAGGAATTGATGCTGGGAGAACTTGTAAAGCGGTTTGATATACTTATTTACAATAAAGACCACCAGCCCTGGATGATGGTAGAATGCAAGGCGATGGATGTGGAACTGAATAAGAAGGTATTGGATCAGCTTCTCAGGTACAACCTTTCCATACCGGTGCGGTACCTGGTTATAACAAACGGAAGTTACACTTTTGCTTTCGAGAGAGATAGTGCGGGGTTAACAATGTTAAATGAACTCCCGAAGCACTAGACTTGACAACTATATGGTTCGAACACTAGTGGTGAGAGATTCTGAAACAGGCGCGTTAGATGCTGTAAGCACAACGTACTGAAGCGCCTGTTTCAGAATGACAATTAATTAGATTGGCCGTTTAGCAATGCTGTTGCAGAAATGCCCAAGTCGGCAATGCTTTTATAAAAATGTCCTTAAATGGCAATGCCGTTATGGGAATATTCCCAGTTCAGCATAACTAGTGCCTACCTTGTTGATGGCAACAACATAGGCTGCTGTGCGCATATCTGGAATAGATGGATTGGCATGCCATACGTCCATAATCTCCCGGGTTGCGGTTATCATTGTTTCTTCAAGTCCGCTATAAACGAGGTCAACTTCGTCGGGGCCATGCTGAATGAAAAGTTTTTCTCTTTCATTTACTTTTTTCCCGGTAAGTATTTCAAGCTGCTGAAGGATTTCGGTGTTTAGATTCTCTGTGAATCGCTTCTCAAGGCGGCCATAACGAACATGGCTCAGGTTCTTCAGCCATTCAAAGTAAGACACCGTTACACCACCGGCATTCAGGTACATGTCGGGAACTACAATTACACCTTTCTTGATAAATATTTCATCTGCTTCAGGAGTGAGGGGGCCATTTGCTGCTTCTCCAATGATTTTCGCTTTTACGCGGGGTGCATTATCTCCATTAATCACGTTTTCAAGGGCAGCAGGGATCAGGATATCGCATTCCAGTTCCAGTGCCTCTGAAGAGTTGGTAATATTGGTAGCTCCAGGGAAGTTGAGGATTGAGCCTGTTGTTTTACGGTGTTGAAAAACTTCTTCTTCATGAAGGCCTGCCGGGTTGGTTATTGCACCTTCGAATTCTGCCAACGCTATTACTTTCGCGCCTCCTTCCCGGAAGAACTTGGCTGCGTGGAAACCTACATTTCCTAGCCCCTGTATAACCACTGTCTTATCCTTGATTCCGGGTGTAAGGCCGAGTTTCTCAGTTACAGAGTCCATTTTACACACTTCACGGATGCCATAAAATACACCCAGGCCGGTAGCTTCCCTACGGCCCCGTACGCCGCCTTGAGTAACTGGCTTGCCTGTAACGCAACCAAGCGCATCGATCTCTCCGGGACGCATACTCATGTAAGTATCAAGAATCCAGGCCATCTCACGCTCGCCTGTTCCATAGTCCGGGGCAGGAACATCCGTTCCAGGCCCTATAAAATTCTTTTTAATCAGCTCGGAAGTATAGCGGCGGGTAATCTTTTCAAGCTCGTAAACAGAGTATTTCTTAGGGTCTATATTGATGCCTCCTTTCGCGCCACCAAACGGAACG
The DNA here is from genome assembly GCA_014380425.1 of Chitinophagaceae bacterium. Classification (GTDB taxonomy): domain Bacteria; phylum Bacteroidota; class Bacteroidia; order Chitinophagales; family Chitinophagaceae; genus JADCRZ01. The sequence continues at coordinate 4,929 of JACMJX010000238.1, forward strand.
TTGACGATAGCGCATTTATAGGTCATAAGTGCTGCAAGGGCCATCACTTCATCCAGGTTAACAGTAGTTGCGTACCGAATACCGCCTTTTGTGGGAGTCTTATGCTGTGAATGCTGTACCCTATATGCTTTAATAACCTCGATCTTGTCACCGATTTTAACGGGAAAATGCATTCTGTACACAGCGTTACATTCCTTGATCTGCGCTAGTATTCCTGGATCCCAACTGGTGAACTTTGCTGCCTTATCGAAGCTTCTTTCTACCGCTCCAAAGAAGCTGTATTCCTGTTGTGCTGACATGAGATGGTTTTTGATTGTTTTATTTATGGCAATTTAATTAGTGCTTGTCTTATCCCGGTTGCCGTGTTCCAATTTAGTGATCTTTCTATCCAGGCGGATGATGTAAAAAACTATTCCCGATAAAATAGTCAGCAACACAGCTACTACAACATAGATCTTTCCACTGGAGCGTAGGCCGTCCGCCATCTGTACTTTCGAGTCCTGCCCCGAAGTTTGGCCGGAAGAAAGAACCGGGTACACAAACGAAAGAACAAAAAGCAGGAAGGCGGCCATTTTATTAAGCATGTTCAGAACGTTTTTCTTCAATTATTTTGACTCGTAAGCGAAGCGTTGTTATCCATACCGCAAGCAGTGTCCATCCAGGCACCGCTCCCAGCCAGAACACGATCCTCATGCGGCCATCAATGTCTTTCTGATTAAAACCCGGATTGCCCATCCCCCCGGGGTGCAGGCTTTCGGCCAGTCGCGGCAGGATCCATATGGTGGGGAACAGCATAGCAAAAGCAAAAATATTATACACGGCGCCGATCCGAGCCCGTTTATCCAGGTCGGTAATAGAGTTTCTTAGGACTATATAAGCGAAATAAATAAGTAATGCAATGGCAGATCCAAGTTGCTTGGGATCATTGCTCCAGGGAGAGCCCCAAGTAAAATTGGCCCATATACTACCTGTAATAAGGCCCAGAACCCCCAGCAAAATGCCGGAATTGGAGTATTCTATAGCGTAGTGATCATCCAGTGGTTTATTAGTTACAAGGTAGCGTATCGAATAGATTACCGACACGGTAAACAGCACCATCATTCCAAACCACATAGCTACATGAAAGTAGAGATTCCGGATGCTTTCGTTCAGTATGGGCTTTTCAGGCACGCCGCCAAGAAAACCACCTATAAAAGTGTAAAACAACATAGCGACCGCAAGAACTTTCCACCATGCTTTACGCAACATAAATATTAGAATTAGAGAAGTGGCGCAAAAATAGCACAAACGGCCACAATAATTCAAGTAATTACGGAAAAAACAAACGAGTGTTAGCTTATGCATCCTGATATATGCAATAAAGATGGGAGCATATCTTTCTAATCTTTCCAGAGAAAGGGGAACAAAATAACAGCAAGAATAATGATCAGCAGATCCAGCGCTGCCAGGAAAAGTATGATCTGGAGAAGGCTTCCCTGGATTATATCGGAAAAGGCAATATTGGATAGTTTCATCAGCAGGAGCAACTGAGGTATAATCAATGGAAAGCCGAGAATAGCCATGATGGCAGCATTCTGTTGTGCACGTGCAGCTACCGCAGAAAGGAAAGTGAACACCAGGCTGAGCCCAAAACCGCCGAAACATGCTATCGCGACGAATTTTAGAGCATTCTGTACGGCATTTCCCAGTAACAGCTGAAAAAGCAGCCAGCTTGCCAGGGTCATCACTATCATGAGAAGTGCATTGAAGAGTAACTTGGCCAGCAGAAAATCTTTCGCCCCGGCTATGGAATAGAAGTACAACATACGCCCTCTTCCTTCCTGCAGGAAACTCTTGGCTACGGCATTTACACAAACAAACAACTGGATCATCCAGAACAGCCCGTTCCATATTTCTACCTCGGGCTGCCCCATGGCAAGATAGAGTACGAATATTGTTGAGGCCACGTAAAGCAATATGCCATAAAATGTATATTGCTGACGAATCTCCAGCAAAAAGTCTTTTTTGAAAAGTGTTATTATTTTATGAGTAGATTTGATGAATTTTTATGCAAACTTAGTGTTTACTTAAGTACATTGATTAATGCGAATCCACAAAAAGTACCCATCAGATGGAAAGATGTAAAACTTTAATCAATCGATTACGTGAACAGTGCGAGGATAATGCTGATCCGGCTACCATGATGATCACGGTGCAATTGCTGGAGGCCGAACTTGCCAACATGCTCGCCGACAAACCTGCGGTAAAAGCGGGTTCAGGTGTTTCAGTGGTTCTTCCCGGATTCAGTAAAAGATTTCAGCCAGCGGAACCGAAGGAAGATCTAGCTGTCACGTTAGAGCAAGATCTTATAAAAATACCCGAAGATAAAATGGAGGCCCTTCCCGAAGGAATCATATACCCGGTTGCGGAACAGCCCGGTAATAAGGAAGTATGGGTACTTGACCCGATTCTTGAAACCCCTACACTCGCACACCAGGACGAGATCAAGGAACTGAACGAGAAAATGGGAAAGCTAAGCGGTGAATCATTGAACGATAAGTTAAAAACGGTTAGAACCGATATATCTTCCTTTCTTACCGAAACGCCGGTAAAAGAGCTCAAAAAAGCTATCGGTGTGAACGATCGTTTCTTGTTTGTAGGCGAATTGTTCCGCGGCGATATCGATATGTATGAGCGCAGTATTAAAACGATCAATAACTTCCGCATTCTTGCTGAAGCGGAGTACTGGATCGAACGTGAATTAAAAATAAAGCTAGGGTGGGACAGTAGCGGAGAAACAGTAAAGCAATTTTATCAACTGGTTAAAAGACGGTTCTCCTGAATGTAATGGAGTATGGTTTGCGTTGCGCCTTTGTTTGCAGCAACGTATTTTCCGGAAGCGACTCCTGCCGTTTTCAATAATTCAGGGTTACCGAATAATTTATCCAATAGCTTTTCCAGCTCCAGGGCATTATCTACGGTAAAAGCTCCTCCTTCATCTATAAGCGCGCCAGCTTCGGGGAACTTTTCATAATTAGGGCCAAAGATAACCGGCTTGCCATGAGCAGCCGGTTCCAGTATATTATGCAGACCATCACCACCGAAACCGCCGCCTACATAGCTGATATGAGCATAGTAGTAAAGCTTAGATAGCATGCCAATGTTATCGATAATGAGAACAGAAGGTTCTGCACCGCCCTCTCGCTGCCTTTGTGAAAGAAGCGCTGAAAAACGAACGCTTCGTGAGAAAAGTTTTTCGATATCACGGATATGATCTTCACTTATTTCATGAGGAGCAATCAATATCTTTATGTCAGGATGGGTATTGGCATAGTGATCTAGCTCCTCTTCATCCTCCGGCCAGGTGCTACCCGCTACTATTACGGGGTGGTGCCCGCAGAATGCTTCGATAGGAGGGACTGGTTCGAAGATGTCTGCAATATCACTAACCCTGTCGAACCTCGTATCTCCGCTTATGGTTATAGCCGCAGGAAGATGAAGCGTGGCGAGCTTTTCTGCCGATTCCCGGGTCTGAAGAAAGAAATGCGTAAAAAAACCAAGCATTCTTCTATGCAAGCCGCCATACCAGCTAAAAAACGGCTGGTCATCGCGGAAAGTTCCGGAGATAAGCAATAGCGGGATATTTCTTCTTTTTATTTCCCTAAGATAATAAAACCAGTACTCGTATTTCACCCAAAGCACAAGATCAGGCTGTATCGTATCAAGCAGTCTTTTGGCATTTGCCGCAGAATCCATCGGGAGGTAACAGACGATATCGGCGCCCTTGTAGTTTTTTCTGATCTCATAACCGGAGGGAGAGAAAAAAGTGACTAGTAATTTGTACCGGGGATAGTTTTGCCTTATAGCATCCAGTAATGGCCTGCCCTGTTCAAATTCTCCCAGGGAGGCGCAATGCATCCACACCAGGGGATATTTCTTTTGGGCCAGGGCGCTTTGGAGATCAGTAAAAACGTGTTTTCTTCCCTGTACCCATTGCGAAGCTTTCGGGCTCCAGTAGCCCGCAAGCCGGGCGCCTGCCTGATAGAGGAATAAAAAGAAATTGTAAAGTATTAGACCCAAATCTTTTAATTAATTCTGGGCAAATCTAGCAAATAAAGGCACAAAGGCAGTTGTGAAAGCAAGGTAGCCGGTGTTTCGTGCAATCTAATTGCCGCTGATGGCGGCTTATCCCTTAATTTTATTACTTTTGCGGCTCTTAAAGCAACTTATGCATCCTATACAGATGGTAGATACGCGGCGGCAATACCTCAAAATAAAAAAGGAAGTGGATGCCGCGGTGCTGGGGGTGATCGACAGTTCGATGTTTATCGGCGGTAAAGTAGTACAGCAATTTGCAGAAAATCTTGCGGCATATAATGGCTCAAAATATGTGATAACCTGCGCGAATGGCACCGACGCCCTTCAGATAGCTCTGATGGCGCTTGGATTGGAGCCGGGTGATGAAGTTATAACTCCTTCCTTTACTTACATCGCTACGGTGGAAGTAGTGGCACTTCTCCGGTTGAAACCAGTATTCGTTGACGTGAACCCCGATACGTTCTGCATGAATATAGAAAAGCTTGGGCAAGCGATTACACCAAGAACGCGGGCCATCGTACCTGTTCACCTCTATGGCCATGCTACCGACATGGAAGCCGTTATGGAGCTTGCCGCCAGGCATGGCATTCCGGTGATCGAAGATAATGCACAGGCCATCGGAGGCGATTACAGGTTTAGCGACGGCACGGTTAAAAAAACAGGTTCTATAGGCACAATCGGATGTACTTCATTCTACCCCTCCAAGAACCTCGGTGCTTATGGTGATGGCGGAGCGATATTCACTGACGACGAAGCCCTTGCCGCGAAGCTGAAAATGATCGCAAATCACGGCCAGCAGAAACGCTATTACCACGACCTTGTTGGCTGCAACAGCCGGCTGGATGCAATTCAGGCCGCTGTGCTGGATATTAAACTGAAAGAACTCGATAATTACATAAATGCACGCATAGCCGTCGCCGATTTTTACGATAAGGCTTTTGCGGGGCATCCGCATATTACTATTCCTACGAGGGCAGCTTATGGTAAACATGTTTTCCACCAGTACACGATTAAGCTGGAAGGGGCAGACAGAGATGAATTAAGCAATTGGCTCGCGGAGCATAAAATCCCTTCGATGATCTATTATCCGGTGCCTGCGCACCGGCAGAAAATGTTCGACTCTTTCGGCGGTAATGATCTCGATCTTCCAGTGACCGATTGGCTAACGCAGCGAGTGATATCTCTTCCGATACACACTGAATTTGAAAAGGATCAACTGGATTATATAACAGAAAAGGTATTGGCATTTTTTAACAAATAACCCCTAATTAACTTAACAACATGAAAATAGCTGTAGTTGGAACAGGTTACGTTGGACTGGTATCGGGCACCTGTTTCGCTGAAACAGGCAATGACGTTACCTGTATCGATATCGACGTCAAGAAGGTAGAAAAATTACAGAATGGCCAGATAACCATTTACGAACCAGGGCTTGAGAAACTGTTTCTCCGGAACGTGAAGGAAGACAGGCTTCATTTTACTACCAACCTTGCAGAGGGGATAAAAGATGCACAGATTATTTTTCTTGCCTTGCCAACTCCCCCCGGCGAAGATGGCTCTGCCGATCTGAAATATGTGCTGGGCTGCGCTGAAGATATCGGAAA
>JACMJX010000239.1 GCA_014380425.1 Chitinophagaceae bacterium
GACTGGTGTGCTGAAAGCGATTCCCTTAATACCTAATAGCACTGCCTGTTTAGCGGCGGCCAGCGTTCCGGAATGCCACATGGAATTTCCCAGGTTGGGGCCCATATTTATACCTGACAATACCACGTCGGTTGTTGCCCACAAATGCGTTCCCAGTGCGACACAATCCGCCGGTGTCCCGTTTACGCGATACGCCTCCAATCCTTCAAAATTCACCGGTGATTTTTTATAACTAAGCGGCCTGGAATGGGTAACTGCATGTCCCATAGAAGACTGTTCTACATCCGGTGCCACTATCCTCACTTCTCCGAAACGCGAAGCGACCTTTGCGAGGGCAGCTATTCCGGGGCTATATATTCCATCATCATTTGTTATCAATATCCTCATGTATACATCGCTTATATTATTGTGCCAGGACATTTATAGCTGGTATGTTTTTGTATAGGTTGAGTTACAGTAATATGTAATTATGAAATCAGCCAAGGTGGTACATAACCCAAAAGCGGGGGAACAGGGCTTAACAAAAAAGGAATTAGTGGACTTTGTAAAGTCAGGGGGCTGGGAGTGTAGATATTCATCTACAAAAGATAAAGACTGGAATGAGATACACCCCGAAACGGATTTTATTATTGTGGCCGGGGGTGATGGCACGGTAAGAAAAGCAGCCAGCGAAATACTGGAAAGAAAGATGGTCGATAAAAAATTGCCTATTGCATTATTGCCTATGGGCACGGCCAATAACATATCTAAAACGCTGGGCATCGAAGGTGAGCTTTCATCAATTGTGCAGTCCTGGGCAGAAAAGAACATTAAACCATTCGATGTTGGCAAGATAGAAGGAATTGACTGCTCTTTTTTCCTGGAATCACTCGGCGCAGGTGTATTTCCCAGGCTTATAAAAGATATGAAGGCGGCGGATAAAACCGGCATCGAAAATCCTGCTGAAGAAATCAAAATGGCCCTTCAGATGCTTTATGAACTGGTACTGTCTTATGAAGCCAAAGACGGCAAGATCAATATCGATGGCTCTTTGCATTCAAGCAAATACCTGATGGTGGAAATCATGAATACACGTTCCGTGGGTCCTAACCTTTTGATAGCAGCCGATGCCGACCCCGGCGATGGTGAACTGGATATCATACTTGTACCTGAAGAGAAAAGAAATGAACTGGCCATTTATGTGCTTGGATTGATCAGGGAGGAAAGTCCTGTATTTCCCATACTGTCATTGAAAGGCAAAGAAGTAGACTTGGAATGGGATAGCACCCATCTTCATGCAGACGATCAGCTTATTAAAGTAGAAAAGAATACAAAGGTGCGTATCCGGCTTGAGTCCGGCTTACTCGATTTTTTAGTGCCTGCCAATAGATGATCATATTTCTATCACTACATCGCCGCTGGCAGGGTATCCGGTGCAGGTAAGTATAAGTCCCTTTTTTATTTCTTCATCAAGCAGTACTTCGTTATTGCTCATCCACACGGCACCCTGCACGCAGCGGGCTACGCAGGTACCGCAACGCCCTGCTTCACAGCTATAGGGAAGATCGACGCCGGAGAGCTTAGCCTTCTGAAGAATGGATAAGGGATACTGGGTTATAAAATGATGTTCCTGGTTGCCCATAATCAGCTTTACCTGGTGCGGTTCCCTGTCGGGAGGTTCTTCTCTTGGAGGCGGTTTCATACTGCTGAAATGTTCTTTCCTGATAGCAGCAGGTAGTATACCGTAAGACAGCAGGGCAATATTTACCATCAGCATATAATCGAACGGCCCGCAGAGATAAAAGAGAGCATTCGACTGGTGCGCAATACCATGTTTTTTCAATAACACTTCCAGCCAGTAGTTACTGAGTCTTGCATGGTTTATATCGCTGGAATTGCTGAATAAAAAATCGATAGCGAACCGGCCGGCAAATTCATCAGATAGTCGCTCCAGGGCATGAAGGAAAATAGTTTCGTCCCTGGAGCGGTTGCTGTAGATCAAAAGTATTTTTACATAAGGGTACAGGTACAGCACCGTTTTGATAAGGGAAAATACCGGTGTGATACCCGAACCCGCCGCCAGGAAAACCAGTTGCTTTACCTGCATCATCTGCGCGGGAAGCGTAAACATACCCGCTGCCCCGATGGTGATCAGCTCATCTCCCGTTTCGTAATGGTCGATCATTCTCCGTGAGTACTCACCGTTAGCGACCCTTTTGATAGTAATGGCAAGAGGTTCATTCAACCCAGGGCTGGAGGAAAAAGAATAACTCCTTCTTTCTTCTATGCCCGATCTTAAAAATACGAGGGTAAGGAACTGGCCGGGAAGGTAATCGATCATCTCGTTATCTTCGGCGGATAAGAGGAATGTTTTGCAATCAGGGGTTTCTTTCGTTATACCCTTTATGAAGAGTTTTTTGTAAATGGAGGTACTGATTAGCTGATATTTAACGGATGCGATTAATTATCCCTGGTAACAGTCCAGATAAGCATTAACGGAATGCTTATTAAAATAA
>JACMJX010000240.1 GCA_014380425.1 Chitinophagaceae bacterium
GATGAACCGTACCGAAAGCTGGTGAATCAGGGAATGATACAAGGAAGCAGCCGGTTTGTATTTAGGGTAAAGGGAAGTAACAGGTTTGTTTCTTCCGGTTTAAAAGAAAACTATGAGGTGGACGCTCTTCATGTTGATGTTAATATTGTGGATGGTGTAGAACTGAATATAAATGCTTTCCGGGAATGGAAACCTGATTTTGCAAACGCCGAGTTTGAATTAGAAGACGGAAAGTACTTGTGCGGAACGGAAGTGGAGAAGATGTCTAAATCAAAATACAATACAGTAAATCCAGATATACTTGTAGATAAGTACGGCGCCGATACTTTTCGTATGTACGAAATGTTTCTGGGGCCAGTGGAACAGAGCAAACCCTGGGACACGAAGGGAATAGAAGGAGTAAATCGTTTTCTGCGTAAGCTCTGGAGGCTTTTTTACGATGATATTAAGGGGCAGGTATGGAAAGACGATAAACCGACAGATGCCGAACTAAAAATCCTGCACAGAGCTATTAAGAAGATCGAAGACGATACGGAACGATTTTCCTTCAATACGGCGGTAAGCGCATTTATGGTTTGTGTGAACGAACTAAGTGAAGCTAAGTGTAACAAGAAGGATGTGCTGGAGCAGGTATTGGTATTACTAACACCCTACGCGCCGCATATCTGCGAAGAGTTATGGCATCAGCTGGGTAATAAGGGGAGCATTCTTGATGCTTCCTATCCGGTTTTTGATGGTCGATATCTGGTGGAAAGTGCAAAGGAATACCCTGTGTCGATTAATGGAAAAGTAAGGGCTACTATCAATATTTCGCTTGAGGCGACACAGCAGGAAGTGGAAGCGATCGTAGTGAGCGATACCGGTATTCAAAAGTGGCTGGAGGGCAAGCCTGCTAAAAGAATTGTTTTTGTTAAGGGTAAGATGGTAAACATAGTAGTGTAGTAAAAACAACGAAGTGAACGATTAGCACTGCTACCAGAACGGCTACTATTAATGGAATCATCATAGCTTTTTTTAATGGAAGGCTTTAAAAGCTTTACTATTATTTGATGACAAACTGGCGACTGAAGTGCAGTTCTTACCTCTTCAGGCTGTTGTTGTAAAAGCTATTTGAAATGTTTTAACTATTTTTGAAAATGCCTAATTCAAACTTAGAAACGGACAAGACTTCGTTAACTCCTGCCGACAAGGAGTTCGAGAATAATATCCGTCCAAGAGAGATAGAGGACTTTGCGGGGCAACCACAGACAATAGAGAATCTTAAAGTATTTATTAAGGCCGCCAAGTTGAGAGGGGAGGCACTGGATCATGTATTGTTTCACGGCCCTCCCGGACTGGGTAAAACGACTCTTTCAAGAATCGTGGCGAATGAATTGGGCGTGAACATCAAGGAAACATCCGGCCCCGTTATAGAAAAACCAGGAGATCTTGCAGGATTATTGACTAACCTCGAGCCGCATGACGTATTGTTCATCGATGAAATACATAGACTGAGCACTGTAGTAGAGGAATATCTTTATGCGGCGATGGAAGACTTCCGTCTGGACATCATGATCGACAGTGGCCCCAATGCAAGAAGTATTCAACTTACATTAAATCCCTTTACACTTGTAGGAGCCACTACACGAAGCGGCCTGCTTACTGCTCCCCTGCTCTCGAGATTCGGCATCAAGGCAAGGCTGGAATACTATAATGCTGCAACCATTCAAAAGATTATCATAAGGGCGGCTTCCATTATGAAGACGAGGATTACTTCAGATGCCTCGGAAGAGATATCACGGCGAAGCCGCGGCACGCCAAGGATAGCGAATGGCCTTTTGCGAAGAGTCCGGGATTTTGCACAGGTGTTGGGCAACGGTGTTATCGATCTTGCGATTACACAACACGCTTTAAAAGCACTTAATGTAGATGAGCACGGTTTAGACGAGATGGACAATCGGATATTATCCGCTATTATCGATAAGTTTAAAGGAGGCCCCGTAGGTATTACTACAATCGCGACCGCTGTGGGCGAAGAAACCGGCACCCTGGAAGAAGTGTATGAACCGTTCCTTATACAGGAAGGGTTTTTAATGCGCACACCCCGCGGACGGGAAGCTACTGCTAAAGCGTATGAACACCTTGGGAAAAAGAAAGGTGGAGAAAACAGCCTGCTTTTTTAAGTATCTAAGCTTCTGGAACCACCAACCGGAAGCCATTGCCGTGAATATTACTAATCTCGATATTGGGATCGTCCTTGAAATACTTGCGCAGTTTAGCAACATAAACATCCATACTTCTTCCGTTGAAATAAGTGTCGCTACCCCATATCTTTTTCAGCGCCATATCTCGGGGCATCAGGTCGTTCTTGTGATGGCAAAGTAATTTAAGAAGCTCCGTTTCCTTGGGTGAAAGAGTTTGCGTTTGGCCGCTATGACTCAATTCTCTCAAACGGGGAATAAAATGATAGATACCCAGATCGTATTCCGCATTCTCGCTTTCCCTGTTTACTTCTTCGTTACGTTTGAGGACCGCTTTTATTTTAAATAGAAGTACTTCGCTGTCGAACGGTTTGGTAATATAATCATCGGCACCGAGTTTATAGCCCTCAATGATGTCTTCTTTCATCGTTTTAGCGCTTAAGAAGAACAAGGGTACATCGGGGTTCACATCACGGATCGCTTCTGCCAGTTGAAATCCATCCATTTTCGGCATCATGATATCCAGCAGGCAAAGATCGAACCTTTCGCGTTGAAATGCAGCGAGCCCGAGCCTGCCATCACGTTCCAGCACCACATCGAAATCATTCAGTTCCAGATACTCCTTTATCACCTTCCCGAGGTTGGTATCATCTTCACACAATAAGATTTTAGATGGCTTGGCGTCTCCCATAATTGTATTTTTATTAATATTTAAAGTTAAAGTATCTCAATAGCATACCAAAAGGAATATTTATTTATCTTACCTCTAAAACCTTATATGGCAGATAGCGCAAAGTTAGTGGAAGCAGTCAAAGCCGGCTATTCTTTTAAAGGAGAAAATGTTAAAATTGGAGTTGCCATGCTGAACGGGGAAGTGATAGCTGGTGCAGATATTTTCCTTCCACTGAAAACGATGAACCGTCACGGCCTCATAGCCGGCGCTACCGGCACTGGTAAAACCAAAACGCTTCAGGCCATCAGCGAATGCCTGAGCGATAATAGTGTGCCGGTGCTTTTGATGGACATTAAAGGAGATTTGAGCGGTATAGCTGCTGCTGGAACCGTTAATGAAAGGATTACGGAACGCTACCAGAAACTGGGAATGCAATATAGTCCTTTTGCTTATCCTGTAGAACTGCTTTCACTTAGCCAGGAGCCAGGCATAAGGCTAAGGGCTACCGTAAGCGAGTTCGGACCTGTATTGTTATCCAGGATTCTTCTGTTGAATGAAACACAAGCAAGTATTGTAGCGATGATCTTCAAGTACTGCGATGACAACCAATTGCCGTTGCTTGATCTGAAGGATTTTATAAAGGTATTGCAGTTTATAAGCAATGAAGGCAAGGCGGAAATAGAAAAAAGCTACGGTAAGATCAGTACTGCTTCCACAGGTACTATCCTGCGTAAAGTAATAGAACTGCAGCAGCATGGAGCTGATATTTTCTTTGGTGAAAAGAGCTTCGAAACAGACGATCTATTGCGTATCGCGGATGATGGAAGAGGGATTATCTCGGTGCTAAGGGTAACGGATTTGCAGGACAAGCCTAAACTCTTTTCTACCTTCATGCTGCAACTACTAGCAGAATTGTATGCATCATGCCCCGAAGAAGGAGATCTCGACAAACCGAAGCTGGTGATGTTTATAGATGAAGCGCACCTTATTTTCCAGGAAGCCAGTGATGCATTGCTGCAACAGATCGAAACAATCATTAAACTGATACGATCCAAAGGGATCGGCATCTTCTTCTGTACGCAGAACCCCATGGACGTTCCTGCTTCCATACTTGGGCAACTTGGCCTCAAAGTGCAGCATGCTCTACGCGCCTTTACTGCAGCAGACAGAAAAGTAATAAAGCAAACGGCAGAAAACTATCCGGAAACTACCTTTTATAAAGTAGATGAACTTATTACAGCTGTGGGCATTGGCGAAGCTCTGGTTACCATGCTGAATGAGAAAGGAATTCCTACCCCGCTGGTGCACGCCATGATGATCTCACCTCGTAGCAGGATGGACGTTCTTACTGACGCGGAGATCGACGGAATAGTCAGCAAGTCGAAACTTGTAGCGAAATATAATAAGGAAACAGACAGCGAAAGCGCTTATGAAATTCTTAACAGGAAAATAGAAGAAGCAACGGAGAAAGCAGCTGAGCGCGAGCAGGAACCAGCTGCTGCAAGGAGCAGCAGGCCCGCGAAAGCAGAAAAGTCTACTCTGGAAAAAATGCTGAACAGTTCTACCACCCGGCAAATAGCACGAACAGCTACGAGTGTAGTGCTGAGAGGTTTGCTGGGAGTGCTAGGATTGGGTGGAAAGAGCAGGAGATAAAATAGTGTTATTCGCTATGCTTTGCTAACCTTACCTGTCTCGCTGACCCTGATACGTCTTTCCCCTTCAAGGAATGCTATTACTTTCCAGATCTTTTCTTTTGAACTGTTCTTAAGAAGAAGCAACAATTGTTTTGGCTCAATGGGATTACTTGAAACTGCTTGCAGAATAGTTGTGGAAATGCTGTCGAATTCTTCTTTTGTTAGCTTTGATCGTTTAAGGGCCAGGCAGTTATCGCAAACCCCGCAGGGCTTGGTATCCTTTTCGCCAAAATATGCAGCAGTAGCTATACTTCTGCAGCCCTTTGTAGTAATATAGTCTAAAAATGCCTTTACACGCAGGATGTAATCTTTCTTTCGTTCCTGGTATTGTCTTTGATCGATGCGAAAATCTTCCGCTTTAATTCTATTCTGAAGGAAAAATAGCTGCGGACTGTCTTTTTGTGCCTGATAATCTATAATGGAATACTGACTAAGCTTACGTAATTCTTTATTTACCTGTTCAATATCTTTTCTTAGCAGGAAGGCGATCGATTTCTCATTGATATTTACAGACCTGTCGAAGATTCCTTCATAAGTACGCAGCAGCGATTTTATAAGCGGTTCAAGCTCGGGCGCCGAACGTTCGAATTCATAAAGGGTATTTTTGTTACAGATAAACTCAACGCGGGAAGGAAGGAACACCTGTTCATTAAAGCTTAAGAATCCCTGCTGTTCCAGCACTTTGATACTATTAATGACCAGTGTAGTATCGAGCTTGAATTTAGCTGTAAAATCACCCAGGTCAAAATCATAATAGTTCCCTTCGCCCATGTCAGAGGGTATCTGCAAGTAGTTCATTATTGCCTGGTACACCAGGCGAATCTGTTCTATACCAGGAAAGCGGAGGGCGGGTTGTTCGTTCAGAAGAATGAGATCGGCCTCTTGGTAAAGAAGTACTGCGTAAGCTTTTTTTCTGTCCCTTCCTGCACGACCGGCTTCCTGATAATAATTCTCCAGGCTGTCGGGAGGGTCTATATGAATTACTACCCGAACATCTGGTTTATCGATACCCATGCCGAAAGCATTCGTGCAAACAATGGTGCGGATAGTATTATCGATCCAGGCTTCCTGCTTTCTGCTCCTTTCATCTGTGCTAAGCCCGGCATGATAGAAGTCGGCATTTATGTTATAGGACACAAGTTGTTCTGCAATGTCCCTGGTTCTCTTTCTGCTTTTGCAGTAAACGATGCTGCTCCCCTGTACCTTATTTAAAATTTCTACCAGCTTGATAATCTTGGTTCCTGTGTCAAAAACGCTATAAGAAAGATCAGGCCGGGAGAAGGATTGCCTGAAGATGTTTTTCGTTTTAAACCTCAGCCTGGTTATGATGTCTTCCTGTACTTTCGGAGTAGCGGATGCTGTCAATGCCAGAACAGGTACTCCGGGCAACTCGTCTCTTAGCGATTCAATGCGCAGATAAGGCGGTCGGAAATCGTAGCCCCACTGTGAAATACAATGGGCTTCATCAACAGCTATCAAATTGATATCGAGGGCAGGAAGGTATTCAAGGAATAGCTTTGTTTCCAGCCGCTCGGGAGACACATACAGAAACTTACAGTTGCTTGCACTGGAGATCTTCAGGATTTGCTGAACGTCTTTGTACGTCATTCCGGAATAGATGGCAAAAGCCGTAATATTCTTTTTGCGCAAGGATTCCACCTGGTCTTTCATCAGTGCAATCAGCGGGCTAATAACAAGGCAAACGCCTTCCTTTGCTAAAGCAGGAACCTGAAAGCAGATGGATTTGCCTCCTCCCGTCGGAAGAAGGGCTAGCGCGTCTTTACCTTCGAGCACCGAATGAATGATTTCTTCCTGAATGGGTCTGAACGTGGAATAGCCCCAGTATTCTTTAAGTATGGAATGTATTTCGTCCAATTATTATACGACCTTTTTTATGAAGAGCCGTCCTGAATTCAGTGCCAGTACTACATCGCTTAAACCCATTACAAGCGCACCTATTTGTGGTGTAAGAAAGCCTAGTGCGGCTACAGGAATAGCAACTATGTTATAAGCAAAAGCCCAAAATAGATTTTGCCGGATGGTAAGAAAAGTATGCCTGCCGAGGCCAAGAGAAGTAGGTAATTGTTTCAAGCCATGGTTCATCAAAACCACATCTGCCGTTTGCATGGCAATCTGCGAAGCGTCGCTTAAGGAAATTCCTATCGTTGCCTTGGCAAGTGCCGGGGCGTCATTAATTCCATCACCTACCATGGCGGTAGGAGCAATAGAAGTAAGCCCCTCTATATGATTCAGTTTCTCTTCCGGGGTTTGTTCTGCCAATACTTCATCAATACCCAGTTTACTTGCAAGAGCGGTCGACTTACTATACCTGTCGCCGCTCAGCAGAATTGTCTTGATCCCCTTTTTCCTGAAATAAGTTACCACCTGGAGTGCTTCAGGGCGTATTTCATCTTTAACATCGATCCATCCTATCAAAACATCGTCCTTCAAAAGATACACATTATGACTATCGTCCTGGGTAAGATGCGCCGCCACCCGGAACGACCCGGCTGCATAGCTGGTTCCCTCTTTTGTTACTGCCTTCATACCCATTCCTTTTTGCTCCTCAACGGTTGCCCATTTAATATCAGTATTAATCTTCCACTCTTTTGCGATCGCTTTGGCAATAGGATGTCCGGAGTATTTCTCCAATGAATAAGCTACTTTCCTAAACTCTTCATCAGTTCCTGACAAACATTCATAGTTGTCAATTACAAATTCACCGGTAGTAAGTGTGCCCGTTTTATCAAAAACCACCTGCCGGATGTCTTTAAACAGTTCAAGGCTCTTCGCGTCTCTGAAAAGGATTCCATTTCTGGCTGCCCTGCCGAGGCCTACGGCTATTGCAGCAGGCGTAGCAATCCCCATAGCACAAGGGCAGGCTATCACCAGCACCGCGATGCTGCGCATGAGCGCCTCGGTCAAGCTGCCGTGTTCGCTAAAAAAGTAATTAGCCAGAAACGTGATTACTGCAATAATAAGCACGGCCGGTACAAAAACAGCACTGATTCTATCTGCCATTAATTGAACGGGTGGCTTGTCGCCTTGCGCTTTCTTTACAAGATTTATAATATTGGAGAGCACAGAATCATTAGCTGCATTTGTTACCTGTGCTTTAACAGTACCATTGATAAGCAGGCTGCCGCCTATTAGCTTGTCTTTAGGTTTTTTTTCTACCGGCAGGCTTTCTCCGGTTATGATCGCTTCATTGATATCAGCATTGCCCCACAGTATCTTACAGTCAGCCGGAACCTGCTCCCCCGATTTTATCAAAACGAGATCACCCGCCCTTAGCTGGGTGTTTTCAATCGGCAAAATTACTTCCTGGTGCTCTTCATCAAAGGCAATCATATTAGCCATTACTTTTTGAGAGCTTGCCAGCTTATTAAGCGCTTTTTGTGTAGATTCTACGGAAGCATCTTCCAGATAATTGCCGAGGAAGACGAGTGTGATGATAGTAGCAGTGGTTTCATAGAACAGGTAAGCTTCTCCTAAATTAAAAAGCGTGCCGGCAAGGCTGTAAAAGAAAGCCGCACTTGCGCCCAAAGTAATCAGCACATTCATATTTGGCATTCCGTTTCTAATACTTTTAATAGCACTTTTGCCAAAAAAGCCCATGCCTATGATATACACCGGTAAACACAATACTAATTGCAACCAGGGGTTCATAAGCCAATGGATAGATATCCATCTGTCGAACATGTGCAGCATCAATATCATTGTAAAAGGGAGGCAAAGCAGGGTGAGCCGCAAAAACTTATTCATCTCTCCTTTCACTTCTTCTTTTTTGTCGAGCTGTTCATCCACTACTTTATACCCAAGGTCTTCAATACCTTTTGCAATCTCATCTTCTCTTTCAATATTGCCGCTGAGCGCGAAACTAACGTCTCCATCTATAGGATTTACTTTCACGTTCTGTAATCCCTGTTTTTGCAGATATTTAGAGATCGTTAACGCGCAGTTAGAGCATGTCATTCCTTCAATCTTCCAGTTCACCGTTTCCATAAATCTCCTGTTTTGGAAACAACGAAGTTACTAAAGAGTTTTTTACGTGAAGGGGATGATTTTATACGGCGTTTGACTCACTCCTCCGGCAAAGCATACCAACGGCGGAAAAGCATATGTATGTATGTTCCGATAAGTACAAGCAGTAGCAAAGCACCTGTTATTTCTGCAATAAAGGCATATTGCAGGATAGAAACCTGATCGATCGCTACATAGGTGGAAGGATACCGTTGCGGCCTCAGGAACAGATAATCGAAATAGAACAGCAACGATAAGGGAAATACCGGCATGAGAAATACAAAAAGGTTAATACCTATACCGGTAACGATATTTCGCTTTTTACTGGCCCAAACGGTGGAAGCAATCACCAGGAACAAAATCAGGTAGAAAAAATAAGAAGTTAGAGAAGTAAGCTCTCCCTCACCGGAGAAAGCTATAAATATTGAACTGAAGATCGTAAGAATAAAAGCGACAAGCATGGATAAAAAGAACGTACGTGAGGTGCTGTGCCGGAACAGGAAAATAAGTAGGGTAAGATAAAGCGTTGTGTAAAGAAAGATACGTGTCAGGAACGGTAGTCCATCTTTCCAAAGAGCGTATTTGCGGTCTGTAATATTATGCATACTGGTACTAACCGTCGTGATTTCATATCTTGTAATTATAACATCCTCAAAATTGCGCCTTCCACCTGAAGTTCCGCCATAATAGTGAGAGTGGTCTACACCTTCTGAATATTTCCGGATAAGCGCAGTAAGCTGTTTTTTTGTTTCAGCCCTGTCTGGCTGCTGGAAGTTGCGGATTGTTTTTCGATAGATATCAGCATTTGAAAACACTGTTTCCTTGGTGTACCGGTCGGCTCTATAGACGTTTAAAAAAGTGTATTCAGGAGCAACATAAAATACATAAAGCGTATCCGAGATCTTTGATGAGCTGTCGGAACTCAGCAGTTTTTCGGAGAGCTCATCAACATGGATGATTTCGTGTCGCCGACGGCGAATTGCGATGGCTGTATCCATGATTACATCTTCTGACATCAGTGGATCAGCTTCGGAGCTCTGACGGTAAGGCTGCTGCGTACTGCTGACTACTACGGTATCAACTCTCCAATTATGTCTTAATGAATCGTATTCAAGCTCACATATTTTAGTATTGATAGCATTAATATCATTAACAATTTCACTATCGCCATAAGCTTTGTTTGCCCTGAAACTTTCTACATAAGGTTGCACATAAGGAAAGAATGCGATAACTCCTGTGGCTACAAGATAGAGGATAAAGGTAGTAAGGGTATCCAATCCCCCTACTCTTCCAAATCGCTTGAACACATTAAACCGGAGCAGGTAGATCAGCCATACTACCAATCCGATAATGGAAATAACTGAAATAAACATAATCCATATAAAGGATTCTGACCTGTTGCGGGGATCGTCGGGCACCAGGTAACATAGCAGCGTAAGAGCGGCTATAAACAGAATGCCATAGTATACTACGAGGTGCGTTCTGGCGCTCCATACCAACGGTTTGTTTTTAAGAAGATAATCATCCAGTTTATTCAGAAAGCCTGGTACTAGCGGCCTTGATGTGCTCATGATGTAGGATTGAAATGAACGGATAAAGTACTTTAAAAGAATCTCTTAGTTGAATGCGTAATATCTCTGAAATAGGACACTGTTATATTACGGCTGATCAATCTATTTATGATCTCCTGGGCAGTAAGCGAAGAAGAAGTAATGGTGTAGAAGCCGCCGTTAAACTGTAAAGAAATCTCCTGTTCTCCAATAGCGTTTATGATAGCTTCTCTTCCTGCGGGGGTTTCAAGCTCAATTACCTGGCTTGCCGGAATGGCGGCTTCGTCGCCCGTTCGGAAAAGACAGGTGCCTTCCTTAATGAACAACACAGTATCTGCGATATTCTCTACCTCATGCAGCTGCTGCGAACTCAGAATAACTCCCATCGGGTTATGGGCCAACTTGGCTATATATCTTAAATCGGTAAGTATCGTTTGCTGGGCACTGATATCGAGGTTGGCGAGCGGTTCATCGAGTATGAGCAACCTTGGTTTCTGTAATAAGACTCTTGCCAGTTCAAACCTTGTTCTGTAGCCACTGCTTATCTGGTTCCAGGTTAGGTCTGCATAGTCCGACAAGTCAAGCCGTTCCAGCATAAAATCAACCATGGAATCGTTTTCCCGGTCGGTAACACCGGTAACAGAGGCGGAGAAATGAAGATTGTCCTTCAACAAGCCATACCATTTTGGTATGCGCTGCGGAATAAAAGCCACCTGCTGTTTAATACTGTAATGATCCGCGATGGTTAAATGATCGAACTGCAGTTGGCCTCCGTCTAATGAAAGCTGCCCGGCAAGGCATCGAAGAAGCGTGGTTTTGCCATTACCGTTTTGCCCTACTATCCCCAGTATATCACCTGTGTTAATCTTCAGGCTTATAGGTTTCAGGCTAAAATTACCCCGGGAGTAGGTTTTGCTGATATTGTCGGCATTAACAAGGGTATGCTGCGTATAAGTGTGCGTATGGCTCTCCTTGCCCAATCTGGAAAGCAAGGCAGATGCTTCGGAATGGAAGCTTTCAGGAAGTGCGGCTTCACTGCCAGCCCTCCGGCTTTTATGATAACTTTTACTCCATACGATTGCCTGCTTCAAAATGGATGCATTCCCCGAGTCAAGCGCGGTATCGAGCATTCTTCTCACTGCCAGGGAATAATCATGGTGATCGATAAAGGACTGGATTTCCGGAAGGGGGTTTTGCATATATGGGTTGAACTTTGATACTAAGGTAATCAGGAATGGGACTATTTACAATTGTCAAGTCTAAAAAAGGAAGTTTCTCTTTCAATTCATCACTTCTTACATGGATATTATCTTTGCCGAATGGAATTATCATTCAGCATAGATAATATCCCGGAAGCGGGCGCCTGGTTTCTCAGGGCTTTAGGCGACAGAAAAGTAATAGCCTTTCATGGAGAAATGGGCGCCGGTAAAACTACCTTCATTCTCGCCGTTTGCAGCATTTTACAGGTAGGCAGCCGTACTTCCAGTCCTACTTTCTCGATCATCAATGAATACCGCTACCCCCTTGGGGTCTTATACCACATGGATCTGTACAGGATCAAAGATGAGGAGGAGGCGATACGGGCGGGCGTGGAAGATGCACTTTATTCCGGTAATATCTGTATGGTGGAGTGGCCGCAGCGGGCGGCTGCTATCTTTCCAGAAAATGCTGTGCACGTAACTATCGAAGCAGTAGATGAGCACACCCGCCGCATCATCATAAAAGATAAATAAGTATATTGCAGGGCCTCATCAGGAGGAAGGGGAATGACTAATTAAATTACGAGAATGCTTCAGAAGAAACCAGTTATCAGTACATCCTTCAGTTACGAAACGTTGGAGGAAACCCTTGACATAAAGCCGGAAGGCACCAGGCTTCATATCGGTATTCCGAAGGAAACCGCCTTTCAGGAGAACCGCATCGCACTTACTCCCGATGCAGTAGGAGTATTGATCAGCAACGGTCATGAGGTGATGCTGGAACATAACGCCGGAGAAGCTGCGCATTACAGGGATAAAGATTACAGCGAGGCCGGGGCCAGGATTGTTTATAATCGGGAGGAGGTGTTTAAATGCCCTGTTCTCGTAAAAAGTGCCCCCGTTGTAGAAGAGGATCTTGCGCTGCTTCAGATGAATCAAATAGTGATCTCTCCGATCCATCTTTCCGCCATGAAGAGTGAATTCTTACAGAAGATGATGGAGAAAAGGATCACTGCTATTTCATTTGAAAATCTAAAGGATGATAGTGGAACTTATCCCATCGTACGGAGCATGAGCGAGATAGCGGGAAGCGCCGTAATGCTTATAGCTGGCCAATACCTTAGCTCTGCCAATCACGGCAAGGGGGTATTATTAGGTGGAATTTCAGGTATTCCTCCCACCAAAGTTATTATACTGGGCGCAGGCATCGTAGGTGAATTTGCTGCAAGGGCGGCCATCGCGCTGGGAGCTTCCGTAAAGGTGTTCGACAACAGCGTATATCGTTTAAAGCGGCTTCAGAACAATATAGGCCATAGAATGTGGACTTCCGTACTAGAGCCCAAGATTCTTGCCAAGCAGCTTAAAACCTGCGAAATTGCCGTAGGGGCTCTTTCTTCACAAAGCGGACGCACACCTATTGTAGCTACCGAGGAGATGGTGAGCAACATGCGCCCGGGAAGTGTAATTATTGATGTAAGTATCGACAGGGGTGGGTGTTTTGAAACGTCTGAAGTAACTACTCACGAGCACCCGATCTTTATGAAATACGGCGTTATACATTATTGCGTTCCTAATATTCCTTCAGGGTTTGCCCGTACCGCTTCCCAGGCGATCAGCAGTGTTCTGATGCCCCTGCTGCTCGAAGCCGCGGACGATGGCGGATTCGAAAATCTTATCTGGCACCAGGTGCATCTTCGTAGCGGCGTGTATCTTTTCAAAGGGTCATTGACGAACTTTCATCTCAGTGAAAGATTCAATCTTAAATTTACAGATCTTAACCTGCTCATTGCAAGCAAGAGATAGTGCGTATCACGCGGGGAGCTGCGGTACTTTGTTCTTGTAATCCGTAATATCGATCTTCTCGCTGCAGAAGCCATACTCCTGCTTATCGTTGGAGCTAACGATCACTAACCTGTTGTTGCAATAAGTATCGATGAGCTGCTGGTAGAGCTGTATTCCTGCTTCATCGAGATTGGTGCAGGGTTCGTCCAGAAACAAACAAGGCGTATTCGAGAATATTGCCTGTGCCAGTTTTACCCGTTGCTTCATCCCGCTCGAATAATACCGTATCTGTTTCTTCGCCGCTGACTGCAGACCTGTTGTGGCTATGATATCTGTGCCGCCGATGCCAGGCAAAAAAGGCTTGAAAGCCTGGTGGAAGGAAAGAAATTCCTCTAACGTCATTTCCTCTATCAAATCCAGGTAAGGAGCGGCTATTGAAATGAATTTGTAGACGTGGTCTACTTCAATGGAGGTAGTAGAAGTGTTGCTGTAATGTACTTTTCCCTCACTGCTCATAATGGCACCTGCAATCACCTGGAGCAGTGTTGATTTACCGGATCCGTTTGCCCCGGTAATGGCATATTTCCCCCCGGCCTGAAATTCAACATTGAAATTACGGAAGATCCATTCCCGGTTGAAGCGCTTTCCTGTATCTGCGCATTTAATCTTCATCCGTATTTCCTTTGGTAAAGCGCTTGATGATACCACGACCACTTTCCCGTATAAAAGTCACGATTTCGTCGCGTTCATCGCTTGCCGGAAATTCTTCTTCAATAAGAGCTAATGCTTGTGTAGTGTTCAGGCCCTGGTTAAATATAACCCGGTAGATGTCTAATATATGATTGATCTTTTCCAGTTGAAAACCTCTTCGCTTTAAACCTACGCTGTTCACGCCGCCGTAGCTGAGGGGGTTCCTCACTGCTTTGATATAAGGGGGTACGTCTTTACTTACAAGACTTCCTCCTCCTATATAAGCATGCTGCCCGATATGCACGAATTGGTGTACGGCGCTTACCCCGGCAATCCATACCCAGTCGTCTACCCTCACATGGCCACCGAGGGTAGCATTGTTGCTTAGCACGCAATTATTTCCTATAATGCAATCGTGCGCTATATGGCTGTACGCCATAATCAGGCAATTACTTCCTACTTTGGTGGTCCATCTGTCATTACTTCCACGGTTGATCGTAACGAATTCACGGATAGTTGTATTGTCACCTATTTGAACCGTAGTTTCTTCCCCATCATATTTCAGATCCTGTGGAATGGCGGCAAGCACTGCTCCGGGGAAGATGCGGCAATTCTTTCCAATCCTTGCTCCTTCCATGATAGTTACATTACTGCCGATCCAGGTACCTTCACCGATCTCAACGTTCTGGTGGATGACGGTAAAGGGATCTACTTTTACATTCGTGGCAAGTTTGGCATTCTGATGGATATATGTATGCGGATGAATCATATCGTGTTTTAGTGTAGGTTGTAGTGTTAGTTTCTTTTTACCAGTTGGGCAACAAGGTCAGCTTCCGTACAAACTTTATTGCCTACATATACGGTACCACGCATTTCACAAATACCCCGGCGTATAGGGCGAGACAGTTCCATTTTCAGAATCATGGTATCCCCGGGTTTTACCATCTGCTTGAATTTGCAGTTGTCTATCTTGAGGAAGTAAGTATCATATTTTCCTTCGGGCATGGCGTTAATGCAAAGTAAACCGCCCGTTTGCGCAAGTGCTTCTATCTGTAATACACCCGGCATAACGGGGTTGCCCGGGAAATGCCCTTCAAAAAAACTCTCATTGAAAGTAACGTTCTTGATGCCGATAATGTGCTTGTCGGTAATATCGATGATTTTATCTACCAGCAGGAAAGGAAAGCGGTGAGGGAGTGTTTTCTCTATTTGTGCGATATTGAAGATAGGAGGCTGGTTAGGATCGTAAACAGGAATATTTTTAAGATGCTTATTCTTTTTGATATAGTTCTTGATCTTCCTTGCAAATTCAACATTGGTACTGTGGCCAGGACGGTTCGCTATTATTCGGGCCTTGATAGGATAGCCTATTAAGGCGAGATCGCCTATTACATCCAGCAGTTTGTGCCGTGCGGGTTCATTGGGAAACCGGAGTTCCAGGTTGTTAAGATAGCCCTCGTTTTTAACCTCGATCTTTTCCCGGTTAAATGCTTTCGCGAGCCGCTCCATTTCTTCCTTCGTCAGGGGCTTATCTACAATCACGATCGCATTATTGATATCTCCGCCTTTTATCAGGTTATTATCAAGGAGCATCTCCAGTTCATGCAGAAAACAAAAAGTACGGCAGGGAGCAATTTCTGTTTTAAACTCCCTCATTGTTTTAAGACCCGCATGCTGTGTTCCCAATACAGGGGAGTTGAAATCTATCAAAGTAGTAACCTGGTAATCCATTGCTGGCATGGCAACCATTTCCACTCTTTTTACTTCGTCATAATGGTAAATATTCTGATCGATGCTATACCAAGCTTTGGAAGCACCCTGCTCCTCTACGCCCACCTGCTCAATCAGCTCTATGAAGGGCTGAGAGCTGCCGTCCATAATAGGTATCTCCGGTCCGTTCAATTGAATAAGTGCATTGTCCACCCCCATTCCAACAAGCCCCGCCAGCAAATGTTCTATAGTATATACTTTCGCACCGTGATCTTCCAGCGTAGTGCCCCTGCTGGTATCCGTAACGAGGTCGCAATCTGCTTTTATAATTGGTTGGCCGGGAAGGTCGCTGCGCTGAAACTGAAAGCCAAAACCCGGATTGGCAGGTTTCATGATCATGTCTACCAGCGCACCTGTATGAAGTCCTGTTCCTGATATTTTTATTTCCGATCCTAGTGTATGTTGTTTGTCTATATTAAAATTTATATCCATACTTTTTCGTCAATTCGCGCAAAGATAACCAACTAAGGTGTATGAACTATCAATAACTGCTTCACCAGTTGTTCGAGTTCTTTGAGGCGTTTTTCCATTTCCGGAAGGCTGCGGGTGAGTGCCTGACTACGGAGTGTGCTTGTGTAGTCATAAGCGGGAGATCCTGTTACAGCACTATTGGGAGCTTTGATGGATTTGCTTACGCCACTCTGCGCGTTGATTTTGCTGCCGTCGGATATTTGAATATGACCTACGATTCCTGCCTGTCCGCCGATCATCACATTGTTGCCGATTTTAGTGCTTCCGCTCACGCCCGCCTGGGCAGCTATCACCGTATTATTGCCAACCTCTACGTTATGGGCTACCTGGATAAGATTATCCAGCTTGGCGCCGGATCTTATCAGCGTAGAGCCGATCGTTGCCCTGTCGATGGTGGCATTCGAACCTATCTCCACAAAATCCTCGATGATGACATTGCCGATCTGGGGCACTTTTTTAAAGCTGCCGTCGGCCTGAGGTGCAAAGCCAAATCCATCGCCTCCTATGATAGTTCCCGCATGTATGGATACATTTTTACCAACAACGCAGTCGTGGTAAATTTTCACCCCCGGATATATAATAGTATGGTCGCCGACTTTTACATTATTGCCCAGAAAGCAGCCGGGGAAAATCTTGACATGGTTGCCTATTATTACACTTTCACTAATGTAGGTAAAAGCACCCACGAATACCTGGTCCCCCAGCATGGCGGAGGGATGAATATGGGCCGGTTCTTCGATACCAGTCATTTGCTGGGTTACCAGCTCCTGGTATTTGGATAGCAGGGTGGCAAAAGCAGTATAAGCGTCCGGAACGCGGATCAGTGCAGCCGAAATAGGTTGCCTCAACTCCTGGGTTTCGTTAACAATGATCACTGAAGCCTCTGTAGTGTACAAATAGTCCTCGTACTTGGGGTTGGCAAGAAAAGCTAATTGGCCCGCTTTAGCCTCTTCTATTTTCCCAAACGACCTGACGGTGGCATTCTGATCCCCATCCACCTTACCCTGGATGATATGGGCTATTTGCGCGGCACTGAATTGCATAGTAGAGCTAAGTATTTATGTAACAAATATAAAATTTTTTAACCGGGGCAGATAAATTATGATGTATAAGAGCATTGTCTACCTGCGATATATCTTTAACCGATCCGTTTTTAAAAAGAATGTTTATTCTTTCTTCCGCAGGGTCGTAGGTAGTGTTTACAGACATTCCTTCTATCACCAGGTAATGCGCATCTTCGGGAGGAATGCCCTTTTCCCGGGAAATCCTGGCCTTCAGTTCTTCGAGCATTCCGGCGCTAAAAGGTGCTGCCTGCAGCATCACCTTTAAGAGTCTTCTTTCCACCAAACCGTGGCATAGGATGGAAAGAATTTTATCCGGGTGATGCTGCCAGTTCTTGATGGCGGTCATAACATCGTAATCATCCAGTTGCATAAATTTATCGAGGTAACTGTGGAAGCCGTCTCCCGCTGAAGGGCTGGCAATAAAGAAGTCGACAATCTGCGATCCGGAAGGCAGCGACCTATTCTTTTGAACCAGTTCTTTCGCCCGTTCGATAATCTTTACAAGCATTTTTTCGGCGCAGAGTACCGTCTTATGGAGATACACCTGCCAGTACATCAGGCGCCGCGCTACCAGGAACTTCTCGATGCTATAGATGCCTTTTTCCTCCACTACCAGTTGATTGTTGTGCACGGTAAGCATTTTAATAATGCGATCGTAGCCGATAACGCCTTCCGACACCCCGGTAAAGAAACTGTCTCTTGTGAGATAGTCCATACGGTCCACATCCAGCTGGCCGGAAACCAGCTGATACAAGAAAGACTTGCTGTAATTATTGGTAAAGATCTGGATGGCGAGTTCAAGCTGCCCTTCCATTTCCTCGTTCAGCACCTTCATAATGAGCAGGGAGATCTTTTCATGATGCACACCAGGAATCAGGATGTTTTCAAGGGCATGGGAGAAGGGGCCGTGCCCGGAGTCGTGCAGCAGGATAGCGATCTTGGCCGCCGTTTCCTCGTCTGCCGTAATTTCAATGCCTTTGCTTTTAAGCGTATTCAGGGCACTGCACATCAGGTGGTAAGCGCCGAGGGAATGGTGCAGACGGGTATGAACGGCACCCGGGTACACCAGCCCCGCAAAAGCCATCTGCTGAATCCGACGAAGGCGCTGATAATAAGGATGGGACATAATCCTGTAAATAAGCGGACTATCGATGGTAATGAAGCCATAAACCGGATCGTTGATGATCTTTCGAATGGATGAAGGCATGTATGTTGGTGCTTTGTTAATCCTTTGCCGGAAAAGCCCCTAAAAGTACGAATGCTGCGCATATAAACTAGATTTGTAAATAAGTATCTTACACTGAAAATAAAAAGAATGGCCATACCTAAGATTTTATGGGTGGATGACGAGATGGAGAGCCTGCAGTCGCAGAAACTGTTTCTGGAAAATAAAGGCTATGATGTTCATACCCTTACTAATGGTTTCGATGCTGTAGACTATGTAAAGGATCACCTGGTGGATGTAGTGCTGCTGGATGAAACCATGCCGGGTATTACCGGCCTTGAAACCCTTGCCAAAATAAAAGAAGTAAATTCGCGTATACCTATCGTAATGATCACCCGCAACGAGACGGAAGATCTTATGAATGAAGCAATCGGTAGCCAGATCAGCGATTATCTTATTAAGCCGGTAAATCCCAACCAGGTGTGGCTTACACTGAAGAAGATTCTCGATAATAAGAGGCTGGTAGCCGAAAAAACAACCTCTGCTTACCAGCAGCAATTTCGCCACCTTTTCATGGCCCTCAACAGTAATCCTGACTACAACGAATGGATGGATATTTACAAGAAACTCGTTTACTGGGAGCTTGAAATGGGCAAGAGCGACAGTCCCGAAATGCAGGAAGTATTTCTGGCGCAGAAGCAGGAAGCTAATACGGAGTTTTTCAAGTTCATCTCCCGTAACTACAGTTCATGGATCACCGGTAAGGCTGCAGCGCCTGTTTTTTCCCATAACCTTATGGAGCGCAAGGTTTTTCCCGCTATCGAAAAAGGTGTTCCCACGTTCTTTATACTAATTGACAATCTCCGGTTCGACCAATGGAAAGGCATAGAGCCTATTTTTTCGGAAACCTTCCGCATACTGGAAGAAGACAGCTTTTACAGCATCCTGCCCACTGCTACTCAATATGCAAGAAATGCGATATTTAGCGGCTTACTGCCTGTGGAAATAGAGAAGAAATTTCCGCAATACTGGAAGAATGATGAGGAAGAAGGCGGCAAGAACCTGCATGAAGAAGATCTGTTCCGGGAACAGTTGAAGCGGCTGAAAAAAGACCTCCGTGTTTCATACACCAAAGTGCTGCATCATAACGACGGGCAGAATCTGCTCAATAACATTCATAATCTTTTAAATAACGATCTCAATGTTATCGTTTATAATTTTGTGGACATGCTGAGCCATGCCCGCACGGAGATGGAGGTATTGAAGGAACTGGCAAGTGATGAAATCAGCTACCGAAGTCTCACCAATAGCTGGTTTGAACATTCTCCGCTAAACCAGGCTTTGAAGAAGATCTCCGATAAGAAAATAAATATAGTGCTTGCTACCGATCATGGCAGCGTACGGGTGAAGAACCCGTCGAAAGTGGTAGGTGATAAACAAACTACCACTAACCTGCGCTACAAGCATGGGCGGAACCTCAATTACGATCCGAAGGAAGTACTGGCGTTCCGTGATCCCAAAGAGGCCGGGCTGCCAACACCTACCATCAACTCCTCTTATATTTTTGCCAGGGAAGATCGCTTTCTCTGTTATCCCAACAATTACAATTATTATGTGAATTACTACAAGAACACGTTCCAGCATGGGGGAATAAGCCTGGAAGAGATGATTGTGCCGGTTATAAAGATGACCACCAAATAACTGCTTTTTCTTAGAAAATAGTGGAGAAATGAACTTTAGGTCAGCATTCCGCAACAGATAAAATTTCTACCTTTAATCAATGAAATACACCCAGGCAACATTACAGAAGATGGAGAGAATATTGGATGAGGCTGAGTATGTGATCCGTTATGAAAGGGGAACATTTCAAAGCGGGTATTGCATACTGGAGGAACGCAAGGTAGTGGTGCTGAATAAATTTCTTCAGCTGGAAGGAAGGATCAATACAATGGCCGACCTTATACCGCAGCTCAATATAAAGCCAGAGCAGCTTTCGCCCGAAACGCAGCGAACGCTTAAAGAAGTGCTTGCAGAACAGGTTAAAGAGCAGGAAAAATGACCTGTCCGCCTTTAAAGATAACGTTCCTGGGCACCGGTACCAGTAGTGGTGTGCCGATGATCGCCTGCCGATGCGAAGTATGTACATCTACTGACCTGCATAATAAACGGCTTCGATCCAGTATATTGGTGGAGTCTGCTACCACCACACTCGCAGTTGATTCCACCCCTGATTTCCGTTACCAGATGTTACGGGCAAAAGTATATAAGCTGGATGCCATTATTTATACCCACCCCCATAAAGATCATGTGGCAGGCCTGGATGATGTAAGGGCCTACAACTATTTTTATGAAAGACCCATGGAGATCTACGCCAACGAGATGACGCAGAACGTTATCATCCGTGAATTTCCTTATGCGTTTACAGAGAAGAGATTTCCGGGGCTACCCGAGATCAATCTAAACACGATAGATATGGAACCCTTTACCGTGGGCGACATTCCTATTACGCCTGTAATGGTATGGCATTATAAAATGCCGGTGCTGGCTTTCAGATTTGGCAGCTTTACATATATAACCGATGCGAACCGTATAGAAGAAGATGAAAAAAGAAAGATCCTGAACTCCGAAGTGATCGTGGTGAATGCGTTGCGTAAAGAAAAGCACATCTCTCATTTCACCCTCGATGAAGCTGTTAATCTTGTTCAGGAACTGGGTGCTAAGAATGGTTATTTCACCCATATCAGTCATCAGCTCGGGCTTCATGCAACAATAGATGCACAGCTGCCAGATGGAATGCACCTTGCCTTCGACGGACTGGTTCTGGAAA
>JACMJX010000018.1 GCA_014380425.1 Chitinophagaceae bacterium
ATGTCGTCTGAACGTGATAGCGTTTTATAGGATCTTGGTAACTTCCCCGGGAACCCGCGCAAGGAAAAGTTGTTCTCTGTAAAGCGATAAACATTGACATTCCCAGATGAAAAAATGGCAGGATAAAGCCTGGATATCTCCTTCTCGTCAGGCAAATAGTAATGATCATAAAATTCATAGAGCATCGTTGCGCGGTCAGAATTAACTAGAATCAATGTTTGATAAGGTACTAAAGGGGCAGGCTTTAGAGAGATCGATTTCTGTAGCATTAATTCCCAACTCTCGATATGAACATGCCCAAGTTGCTGTGAATAAATGAAGCTAAGAGAAGCAAGCCTGCTATCGGTGATCAGTAATATGCTATCGCTGGAATTTGTTATCAACGAATCGATAAATCTTCTTTCTGCAAAATAGGGCTCTGCTGCTGTTTTATTGATTTCCCTTTCCTGCCGGATGAATTTAAAAGAAAAGAATAGAAAGAAGACAAGAGGGACATAGATAAAAAATACCGATGCTGCTTTACCTTTGTGCCATATAGCGCCAACTATAAAACCTACATAACTTGCAGCTAAAATAATCATTGGTGGAATAAGTACCAGCCACATCCGTCCATCAGTAGGAAGCGGATTATAGGTATTGAAAGAAGTAGAACCCCACCAATATGTACCTAGGGTGATCAGGAAATAGATGGCTACGTAGTCAGTTTTAGAGACAGGCGAAAAAATCCTCCTTATGTTTTGATTCAGCGTAAAGTAGCCAATACATAGAAGGAATGGGATTATGAAATTTTTAGAAAGCAGAATATATACAAGGGGCTGGTAGGTGATTCTTTTTAATAGTTCTGTTTTAGATCTTTCATAAAAGCTAAACCGGCTAATGTTGTGTTCCTGTTCTATAACGTGTAAGCGGTACATAAAATCGCCGGTAGTTATCTGGTAATACATAAAGTACAACGAGATAAAAAAAATACAAATACCAACTGTTAATAGCCAGAAGCGAAAGTTCCTCCTTTTTTTTATGTCCCGTAACAAAAAAAACAGCAGTGCGGGAATGGCGAATATTATAAGCTCTTTAAACAGAAAAGAGCATACAAGGCCTGTACCTGTAAAAAATGCATGGTAGATAGTATTCTCTCCGGGATTCATCTGAGCCTTGATAATGGCTAAAAAGGCAAGAAAAAGAAAGAGGGTAGCTGGTAAATCGACGCCTATGTATGTACTTTGAGTAAGTATTAATGTATTGCTACCAAACAAAGCAATTGCCGCAATTCCGGACGCCGGCTGTCCTTTAAAAAAGCGGATGATTATAAATAATAGTGCAACACTAAAAATAAGGGGTAGTATAATCAGTGTATGAAAATTCAGTCCGAAAAGTTGAATGATCATCGCCAAACTAAGAATCATACCTATCCTTAGCGACATGACAGTCGGTTGAATAAAGTATTTTCCTTCGGCAAGCGCAAGTCCATTTTGAATATAAAGAGCAGGGTCGCTTAATTCCAGCCCCCGGGTGAGCAGAAGGCTTATGATAACAAAGCAAAGGGCCATGGCTATGATGATAATCTTTTCCATGACCCTTGCATTTCGCGACATTAAGTGCTTGAATAACATTAAACTGATGGGGTATAGCTTAAATAAGTATTGCGTAAATATGGAAGATAGTATTTAATTATCAATTTGCTATTCCTTTAAAAATAGCAACTTTTCGTTAATGGTTATGTTTACTCCTTTAAGCCTTATGCATTTTCCAGGTCTGCAATTACAAGCTTTTTCATTTGCATCAATGCACCCATAACCCTTTGCGCACGCTGAGGTTCTTCAAACAATTTAGCAAGTTGCATTGGAATTATCTGCCAGCTTATACCAAATTTATCTATAAGCCATCCACAGGCCACTTCTTTTCCTCCGTTTGCTGTAAGCTTGTTCCAATAGCTGTCTATTTCTTCCTGCGTGTCGCATTCAACCACTAAAGATATTGCATCGTTGAAGTTAAAATCGTGATTTTCAGAACTGTCCATCACCATTGCGGTATATCCGTTAACGGTGAACTGAGCGTGTTTAACGTGCTCTATATTTTCTCCATCGCCTTCGCCGTATTTAAGAATACCTTGAATTTGAGAGCCAGGGAATAGATCTGTATAGAAATGTATGGCATCTTCCGCCATTCCAGCCCTTGCACCAGTGAACATAAAGTTAGGGCTAAACTTCTGCGGCGTATCTTTTCTACTGCCGGTATAAAGTTGCCATGACACGCCGTATTTGTCCTGCAGCCAGCCATACTTGGAACTCCAGTCATAGCTGCCTAGCGGCATCATCACTTTCCCCCCCTCTGCAAGTTTGTTCCAGTATTGCTCCGTTTCCGCTTCATGTTCACTTATTACCATAAACGATATGGAGGGGTTGGGCGAAGAAGACGGGCCCTCGTTCAGTAGCATCAGTTTTTGCCCGCTTAGTTCGATCTGCACCACGTAAGGAGAAGTTTGTACAATTTTACCCTCTCCAAATATGTCGATATAAAGATCAGCAGCTTCAGCAGTTTTGCCTTTTATAAGAAGGCAGGGATACATTTTGTTGTTCATATTCTTTTTTTTATTTTGACAATAATGTTACGCTGTAAAAATACAAGCTGTTTTATTGGCACAGGAGGTGCTGTTCTGACATTAATAGGGTAGATTACGACAGATGACGATCAGGATGCTATTGCCTTCTCAGCCACTTGATTATCGGGTATAAATTTTTCCAGCAGCTTCTCGAATAACGATATAAAGGGGAGCATCAGGAGTACGCCGAGACCGTTGAATAGCATGTGAGCATTCGCAATGGTTTGGGATAAGGAAGCACCTCTGGAGATATACAACACCGCTTGTGAAAACAGTGGCAGCAGCAAGATGCCGAAAGTAATCGTTATTACATTAAAGAGCAGGTGAAACAATCCTGTCTTGATAGCTGCGCGGCTTCTTCCTATAGAAGCAACGAGCGTGTCTGCGCAAGTACCCAGTTCTGCGCCCAGCATAAC
>JACMJX010000241.1 GCA_014380425.1 Chitinophagaceae bacterium
CCTGCCGTTGATCTATATCGTTACCGGCGTTTTTTACATAGTTAAAGGGCCAGTGATTTGAAAATTTAGTGATATCGTTGGCAAATAAAAGGTATTTTTTGCCGGCTCCCTCCTCAGTATGATCATGGTGGGTATTTACACCAATCTTGGTATTACTCCGCTATGGCTTGCCATACTAGTGAATGTGGTATTGTTTATGGGCATTACATCGAGGATGATTTCAGCTTCTGCATTAATGACCGCCGTGCCACTGCCGCCAGACAGAGGCGCTTTTATGAGCATCAATTCCTCCGTGCAACAGATTTCAGGAGGTATCGCTTCAGCGGCGGCCGGAATGATCGTTGTTCAGTCGGCAGCGGGAACCATACTTCACTTTGATATACTGGGGTATGTTGTTATAGCATCTATGGTAATCACGATCAGGCTGATGTATGTGCTCAACCGGCAGGTGCAGCGGAATACAAGTCAAGCGACAGAACCTGTTCTTCAGCACTAGAACCACTCAAACACTAGAACCATTCATATAAAGCACTACTGCAATTTCTGAAGCAACGCTTCATCGAATTCGAGCAGGGAGTTGAGTTTTGCATCAGCCAGTGAAAACCTGCTATCTGTATTCGCGGCTTCTTCCGGAACTACTACGGTACGCATTCTGGCCGCTTTAGCGGCAATCATACCAGTTAAAGAGTCTTCAAAAGCAATACATTCGAGCGGGTGGCTTTTTAATGCCGCCGCACAAGAAAGATAAACAGCCGGGTGCGGCTTACCGTGGGTTTCAAACTCAGCAGAGCTCATCACCTGGAAATGAGGGCCGATGCCAAGGTATCCAACTACAGCTTCTATCAAGCGCATAGGTGATGAAGATGCCAGCCCGGTCTTGAAGCCTCTTTGCTGAAAGAACCCGAAGATGTATTCGATGCCTTGCATGGCCTGCCCCTGTGTGGTTATTTTACCGATTACATCGTCTATTATTTCCTCCGTTACCTGTTTCGTAGTTTTTCCTTTCCACTTAAATTCATTGTACCAGTACTCCACCACTTCAGGCGTGCGTAAGCCTGTAGTATAGGCAGCCCGCTCCACCGAAATCTCCACCCCTACGGTTGCAAATACCTCTTTCATGGAAAGACGCCATAAAGGCTCGGAGTCTACCAGTAAACCATCCATATCGAAGATTACAGTCGTTAACATACCTTATATTTGGAGGCGAAGATATTTACCATAACCGATAAATTAAAATATAGCATGAGCACCAGATCTTATGCCTACATCCTGCGCTGGATAACCCTTGCCGCCATCTTGCTGAATATAGTACTGGGTGGTGTGTTGAATGCAACAGCCGCGCCCGGGAGATCCATTGCCGATATTACTTACCTGTATAACAGTTTATTTGTTCCAGCAGGTTATGCATTTGCGATATGGGGCGTTATTTACCTTGCTCACTTGCTGTATGGTATTGTTCAACTTCTTCCTGCTCAAAGAGTTAAAGATGGTTACGATCGGCTCAATGGCGGAATGATCGTCATCAATCTGCTTGGATTAACCTGGCAGGTAGTGTTCCGCTCCAACAAGATTGGTATTAGCGTTCTGATTATAGCCATAATGCTGATAACCGGTGTTGTTCTTTTTATCCGCTCTATAAAAGCAGCCCAAACAGCAGGCTATAATAAATGGATCGTTGTTCCCTTTTCTCTTTTCCTGGGTTGGATTTCTGTAGCCACCATCGCCAACTTTTCTACCTGGCTTCTAGCCCTGGGATGGCATGGAGGGAGTATAGGGGAGGAAACCTGGACGATCGTGTTTCTCGCAATAGCGCTGTTACTGGCCGCCTATATCAGTATCCGGTTCACAGATGTAATTTACCCGTTGGTAATTACATGGTCAACTTACGCGCTATGGTTTGCTTTGCGTCCCAATCATCCAGCCCCGGCTAATACGGCCCTGGCCGTTGCAGTACTATCCCTTGTTCTGGCAGCCATTGCTTGCGCACGCTATTTTAAAACCCGGCATGCTTAGAAAGCATATCCAAAAGAGACCCCTGCGTAAAAGGGCAAAAAGAAACTGTTGCGGGAAGTGATGTTGAATATGGGCGTAATACCAGCCCGGAACAAAAAGCCACCATCCGCAGGCTGGCGGCGATAACCGAAATAGGCATGGCCGAAACTGCTCTCGAATATGCCATCGCTGTCAAAGTCTCCAGTTTGCGTCACGATGGTAGCCCCTGCCCCTACTTCGAAGAAATGTTTGGTATCTTTTCCGAATAGATAATTAACTTGAAGCGGGAAAAAGAAGATCGACTCGTCACCATCTGAAAAGCCCCCAAAACCAGCCCTGAACCCAAGGCCATCGTTGCGGCCGCTAACGCGGGTATCGAAATTAAAAGAAGCTACACCCGGCCCTCCCAGTTCGAAATACACGGTCTTGGTACTTTGGCCTGAAGCTGCCGAGAAGATCATTAAACTTGTAAAAAGCGCTAGAAACGTTTTGGTCATGTGTTGTAATTTAGGGGTTAGATTTTCAGCCTGGTATTGCTAACTGCCAAAGATTCTTTCTTTGATCTGTAGGACACGAACAGTTACTGAAATGTTGCATTGGTAAAAACATTTTTACGCTTGCAGATATGCGGAGCGGGTACTCGCCGTTACCTGAGAGGGTTAAACACGTTGCAATTAGATGTAAACACATAAACAGTAGTGAAGGAAGAAATTTAACAACGACCGTTGTTTTGGCTTAGTTTTGTTATGCATTCAATAACCAGCAGTAGCAAATATGGTAAAGGTAGGATCGTACAATGAGTTGAAGGTGATCAGGGCAGTAGAGTTTGGCTTATATCTCGATGATGGAGCCGAAGGAATTCTATTACCCAAAAGGTTTGTACCCGAAGGCGCTAAAATAGGCGACGAGCTCAACGTATTTTTGTATCACGACTCGGAAGATCGCCTGATCGCCACTACGCAGACCCCCCTTGGCATTATAGGCGACATCGTTTACCTTAAGGTGGTATCGGTTACCAGTCATGGTGCTTTTCTCGACTGGGGTTTGATGAAAGATATCTTTGTTCCAAAGTCCAAGCAGTTGTCGGGCATGAAGCCAGGCGCCTACTATCTTGTAAAGATCTACATAGACGAACAAACCGGTCGAATAACTGCAACCGAGAAGTTTGAATCCACGCTCAGCAACGAGAACCTGACCGTGAAGGAGCTCGACCAGGTAGATCTGACCGTGCTTCGGCGCACAGATATTGGCTATGTGGTTACTATCAATAATATTCACACGGGCGTATTACATTTCAATGATATCTTCCAGGAAATCGGCGTAGGCAAGCGGATGAAGGGTTATGTAAAGAAAATAAGGCCGGAGAACAAGATGGATATAGCCCTTGGCAAGCACGGTTTTCAGCGGGTGGAGGATGAGGCGCAGAAGATCCTCCGGCTGCTCCAGGAAAACGACGGGTATCTTCCTTACAACGATAAGTCGAACCCGGAAGAGATTTATGCATTCTTCGGGATGAGTAAAAAGACGTTTAAGATGACTACCGGCGGCCTTTACAAACAGCGGAAAATCGAGTTCACTCAAACCGGATTGAAAATTGGAGCGTCGTAGGAGATTGCCGGAAACAGCGCCGTACTAACCATAGCAGGCAGACTGAAGAAAAAAGTATATATTTGCGGAATATAGGCTCTCTCGAAAGCCGACTTGATTTTATTTCTGTTCTCTGCTAATATTGATCTAGTCTTTCACGCTGAGAATTTATATAGACTAACCATCTCAGTATCGTTGGTATTATTCATTAAAAAAATATTCAAATTGTCATTCGAATCACTGAACCTTACAGAACCTATCATAAAGGCTATAAGAGAAAAAGGGTATACAACACCCACACCCATACAATTACGGGCTATTCCAGAGATTTTGCAGGAAAGGGATCTGCTGGGTTGTGCACAGACAGGAACCGGTAAAACGGCTGCTTTTGCCATCCCGATGCTACAATTGCTGCATGCGCGTGCTAAAGGGCCTGCAAGAGCGGGCCATCTGAGGGCATTAATTCTTACCCCTACTCGGGAACTCGCCATTCAGATAGAAGAAAATATTCAGGCTTATGGAAAATACACGGGTCTCCGGCATCTTGTAATCTTTGGCGGCGTATCGCAAGTGCCGCAGGTCGATTCGCTCAGAAGAGGTATTGATCTGCTGGTAGCAACACCTGGTCGCTTGCTGGATCTGATCAGCCAGCGCCTGATCAGCTTGTCCGATATCGAAATCTTCGTACTGGATGAAGCCGACAGAATGCTGGACATGGGCTTTGTGCACGACGTGAAGAAAATCATCACAAAACTCCCCCATATAAGGCAAACGCTGTTTTTCTCGGCTACCATGCCCCTGGAAATTCAGAAACTGGCCGACACCATTTTGAGAAATCCGGTGCAGGTGGAAGTAACCCCGGTATCTTCCACTGCGGATACGGTGGGGCAGTCACTCTATTTTGTAGAGAAAAATAATAAAAGGGTACTGCTTACCAATCTGCTGAAAGAGCATGCGATAGAAACCTGCCTTGTTTTTACCCGTACCAAGCATGGGGCAGACAAGGTGGTGAAGGATCTGCTTCGTGCAGGTATTACCGCAGAAGCCATTCACGGTAACAAGTCGCAGAATGCCCGGCAACGAGCGCTTTCCAGTTTCAAGGCACGCACTACACGCGTGCTGGTTGCTACCGATATCGCCGCAAGAGGAATAGATATAGACGAACTAACGCACGTGATTAATTACGATCTCCCCAATATTCCTGAAACCTACGTTCACCGTATCGGGCGAACGGGAAGGGCTGGAAACGAGGGAATGGCGTTCTCTTTCTGCGATGCGGAGGAAATGCCTTACCTTAAAGATATTCACAAGCTGATTGGAAAGCCGATTCCTGTAGCCGATCATTCGCTGCATGTAAACCACGCGCCGGGCTCTGGCAATGCGGCGCCAGGTGCGCCGCAAAGAAACGGAAGCCGGCAGGGTGGCACATCCTCCCAGGGAGGCTTTAGAAGAAGCCCCCAACAAGGAGGCGGACGTCCGCAGTTTTCAAGACATTAAAGTTTGTGGAATGTATCAATAATTGATAATAAAGAAAGTAGCCAAAGGTTCCATCGATGCT
Organism: Chitinophagaceae bacterium; assembly: GCA_014380425.1. Lineage (GTDB taxonomy): Bacteria > Bacteroidota > Bacteroidia > Chitinophagales > Chitinophagaceae > JADCRZ01. Next base: position 5,138 of record JACMJX010000241.1, read on the forward strand.
CTATTTCTATATTTCCTAGTTATCTTTGGCCAAAATAACTGCCCCGTATGATTAAAGTCGGTGTTTTTGGAGTGGGACATCTTGGTAAATTTCATTTAAATAACTGGAGAGATATAAAGGGTATTGAGCTGGTCGGCTTTTTCGACCCGAGCGATGTAGCCGCGCAGGAAGTTAGTGAAAAATACCAGCTAGCCCGTTTCCTGGATGCAGACACGCTTATGGACGCCTGCGATGCAGTAGATATTGTAGCGCCTACACCATTGCACTTTAACCTCTGCGCAGCGGCCATCCGTAAAGGTAAGCACGTTTTTGTAGAAAAGCCGCTGGCCCACACTATGGAAGAAGCCCGGCAGTTGGTAAAGCTGGTAAAGGAAATGAACATTAAATTCCAGGTGGGTCATGTAGAGCGCTTCAACCCTGCGTACCTGGCAATAGAGGGGATGGAACTCAATCCTATGTTTATCGAAGTGCATCGCCTTGCGCAGTTCAACGCCAGGGGCACGGAAGTGAGCGTAATCCTCGATCTAATGATTCATGATATAGATATCATCCTCAATATCGTAAAAAGCGAAGTAAAATCCATTTCCGCCAGCGGGGTTGCTGTAATGACCGATACCCCGGATATCGCCAATGTAAGAATAGAATTCAATAACGGATGTGTAGCCAATCTCACATCCAGCCGCATATCTATGAAGAAAATGCGAAAAATCCGCCTTTTCCAGAAAGACGCTTACATAGGAATGGATTTCCTGAATAAAAAGACGGAAGTCATTAAACTGAAGTCGCCACAAGACATTGAAGCCTTTAGTTTTGATATAGAAACCCCCCATGGTAAAAAGACGATAGCTATCGCCAATCCCCTTGTTCCGGAGGTAAATGCAATAAAAATGGAGCTGGAGAAGTTCTGTTATGCAATAGTCAGTAACACTCCTTCTCCCGTATCTGAAGTTGACGGCTACCGGGCTATGGATGTAGCGCACCAGATTTTACAAAAGATCAGGAATACATCGTTAAACGCATAACCGGAGTTTCTGTACAAAATAAAAAACAACTAATGCGGGACTGGCAGAAGATCGTTAAAAGAATAATAGATGTAACTGTAGCCATAACCGGCCTTGTGTTGCTATCTCCGCTTTTACTGTTCTGCATCATCAGGGTTAAACTTTCCTCGCCCGGCCCTATCTTCTATCTGCAGGAAAGGATCGGCTACAAAGGCAGGGTATTTTTCATCTATAAGTTTAGAAGCATGTACCACAATGCCGAACCAAACGGGCCTGCACTGTCTTCAGACAATGATCCACGAATTACAGCATGGGGCCGTACGATGCGTAAATGGCGTTTGGATGAACTGCCCCAGCTTATAAATATTCTAGCCGGCGAAATGACACTTGTGGGGCCCAGACCGGAACGGAAGTACTATATAGAACAGATTACCCAGTTGTCATACAACTTCGATTATCTGCTGCAGGTAAAACCCGGACTTACATCATGGGGAATGGTAGAATTCGGTTATGCTGAAAATGTAGAGGAAATGATTACAAGAATGAAGTATGATGAGATGTACATAAAAAACAACTCGCTGGCGCTCGATTTTAAGATCATGTTGCATACATTACAGATCGTTTTAGGGGGGAAAGGAAAATAGATAACCCGACAGCATGAAAAAAACAGTTCTCGTTGCAGGTTTCAGCTTATTGCTTTTGCCTTTTTGCTTACAAGGGCAGGCGCAGCGTTGGCAGCAAAAGATTGATTTCAAGATTGAAGTTGCTTTAAACGACAAGGAGCACACCCTCGATGGTTTCGAGCAAATAGACTATACGAACAACTCGCCGGATACGCTGACATTTATCTGGTTTCATGTATGGGCGAACGCTTATAAGAATGATAAGACGGCTTACAGTGAATATCTTCTTTCTCTCGACCGTATTGATTTCTATTTTGCAGGGCAGGATCAGCGGGGGTATATCAACCGGCTTAATTTCAAGGTAAACGGAATTACGGCCAGAATGGAGGATCATCCTGTTTACATAGATATTCTTAAGCTATTGCTTCCGGAACCGCTGCCGCCCGGCAAAACCGCATCAATAACTACCCCCTTTCATATTCAGATTCCCTCCAACTTCTCTGGCAATGGGCGCCACAAAAATGTATACGATATCGGCCAATGGAACCCCTTGCCCGTTTTATATGATGAAAGAGGATGGCACCCGGAGCCCTTCACTAACCAGGGCGACAATAGCGGGCAACCATCGTTCTACACTGTCTCCCTTAAGGTTCCTGCCGGCTTTATTGTATCGGCACCGAATGCCACATTTGTTCAACACCCGGATAGTGCTAAAAATCAGTCCCATGTTTACATAAAAGAAAATGTCGCTGCGTTTCTTTGGTCGGCCTCAGGCCCCGAACCTGCGCCTGTAATCATGAAAGGCAAACCAATTAAAGCAAAGAAGCCTGGATTGAAAACCAGTAAGGACAATAGTCTAATAAGCGCCCTGATCTCCCGGTTGATCGATACGAATAAAGTAAAGCCCATTTCGGTATTTCCGGCGCTGGGTTACAATCTTTACGATGGTTTGATGGTAGGCGGCGTGTTTCATAATTATCTGTCTTCTCAAAAGAAATTCCGTTTCATTGCTATTCCGGTCTATGGCACAAAAAGCGGTCAGCCAAATGGGCTGGCAAGGGTATCTTATGTTAAGAGTCTACCTCACAGAACCTTTAAGAAAGCGGAGTTATCGGTATCATTTGCCCATTTTGCCATGAATGCCAGTCTTGACTCCAACAACAGCAAGATCTATGAGCGCTTTACGAAAGTAGCGCCAGGGTTTCGGATACATCTAACGGAAGATCCTGCCAACCGTCATGAGAAATGGGCTGGATTCAAAACATACCTCATTAACGAAAAGGTATTCGATGATTATGTGGTGAAGCAGAGTGACGAACGCTTGTACCCGAACGGCTTCGAAAACACCTTCAGGTACCTGAATGAACTGACCTTCTATGAACGACGCAACAGGGCGCTCTATCCGTATAATTATAAGATCCAGGTGCAGCAGGCAAAGGAGTTTTACAGGGTCAATATCACCGGTAATTACTTTTTAAACTATGGTAAAGGTGGTGGGGCTACCGTCAGACTCTTCGCGGCAAAATTTGGTTATATTAATAATGAGTCGGGCAATGTTTTCACTCCCCGGTACATGCCCAAACTACTGGGTAATACAGGAGAGGAAGATTATACGTACAGCAATTACTTCATTGGAAGAACAGCCTCTTACGGCTTCGAGAATGCTTTGGTAAGGAACGGAGGCATTGCTGCGCAGCAAGTCATGCTACGCGATGGAGGCTTTAAACTGCGCACCGATCAATTCTCGGGTATGGAAGGAAGATCGGAGAACTGGGTGGCGTCTTTAAATTTTACATCCAGCCTTCCTTCACAGATATTTCCACCCCGGTTTCCCGTAAAGCTTTTCCTAGATATCGGCACTTATGCAGAAGCCTGGGAAGAAGATGCGGAAGCCGACCGCTTTATCTTCGATGCAGGGATTCAACTTTCATTATTCAGGGATGCCGTCACCATTTACGCTCCCATTTTCTATAGTAAACTCTTTAAAGATTACTTCAACACATTTACATCCAATAAATTTCTGAAGACGCTCACATTCAGTATCAATCTGCAACATGTGGTTCCGGCGAAGCATATTCCCAGCCCTGACATCTGGTAGCAATTATGGCCAATCAGATTCACTATATTGAAAACAGCCATATTAACAGGCAGCAATGGGATGCTTGCATGGACGCTTCAGTCAATAGGTTGATCTACGGTTATTCATGGTATCTGGATCCTATTGCCACACATTGGGATGCATTGGTGCTGAACGATTATGAAGCCATCATGCCGCTTACCTGGAACAGTAAATGGGGAATCCGATATTTGTATCAGCCGCCTTTCACACAGCAACTGGGCATCTTTTCACCTTTGGACATCCCGCCTGAAACGGTGGAGTTGTTTCTAAAAGAGTTGCGTGGGTATTTCAGATTCTCGGAGATCTTTCTTAACTATGGCAATATCCATAGTGGTGTAAGGCAGCATACGAATTACATGCTGCCGCTTAATGAGCACTATGAGCAGATCAGAAGAGGTTATAAAAGCAGCCTGATAAAAAATCTTAACCGCTGTGTGCGATTCCAGCTTCAGTATAAAAAAGACCTTGATGTTAAAACCGCGCTGAACCTTTACAAGCAAACCTACAACAATAGAACACCACATGTAAAAGCGAGCGATTACCTTCATTTTGAAAGCCTTTGTTTGTCGGCACAGTCAAAGGGTAAGGTGCTGGTGCGAGCTGCGCTCGGTGAGCAGGAGCAGTTGCTGGCAGTATCGGTACTGCTGCTGCATCATCAACGAATGTATCTGTTGCAGTCAACTACCTTGCCGGAGGGACGTAAACTGGAAGCCAATCATTTTCTACTGGACAGCCTCGTACGCGAATTCGCTGGCACTGGTGTGATACTTGATTTTGAGGGATCCGATATACCCGGTATCGCTTATTACTACGGTACCTTCGGCAGTGTTAACCAGCCTTATTTCTTTTACAGGCATAATGCCTTACCATGGTGGATCAAATGGCTAAAGGGTAATTAGAGACTATAACGTTGCGCATGTATCAACTACCTCGTTCTTCCAGCACTTTTTCCGCAACGATCAGATCTACAGGCTGCGTAATCTTAAGATTGGTAGGCTCACCTTCTACAAGGCAGATCGTTTCGCCCGCATACTCCGCCACGCTTGCTTCATCTGTAAAAGCCGGGTTGTACCCGGTGTCAAAAGCCGCTTTGAGCATACTACTCTGGAAGGTTTGAGGTGTTTGAATAATCCTCACTTTATCACGGTCGATCATCTTGCTGCCACCGGGTGTTTCTATCCGTACAGAATCCGTAACAGTAACAGCCGGAATAGCATTGCCTTTCTCGAGCGCAGCATAGTAGCACCGGTGGATCAATGCCGGCGTTACTAGACAACGTACACCATCATGAACAAAAACAATACTGTTCTGCGGCACCAGCTGAAGCCCGTTCTTTACCGAATGAAAGCGGGTTTCGCCGCCCTGCACGGTAAGGATTCTGTCGGCAGAAGCAGATAAGGCCAGCTGCCGCCCTTCCGACAAATACAATTCCGGCAATACAAGTATAATCTGGAGATCTTCGAACGATTGAAGAAAGGCGATCAGTGTGTACCATAGCACGGGTTTGTTTTTAAGGAGCAAGAACTGTTTAGGCACTTTTGCACCCATTCTTGTTCCAGCCCCGCCCGCCACTATTACGGCGTATTTGTCCATATGCTAAAATAAGGAATTAAGAGTAGATGGCTATTTCCTGGGAACCATCACTGCTTCTGAAGGCACGATACATTCCCGCGCTGTTGAATACCATGCAGGGAGTACCCTGATTATCTACACCTATCATACCCCCCTCTCCTTTTATCGCAACCAGTTTCTTGTGCACCACTTCATGCATCGCTTCTTTTAACGACATTCCTTTGTACTCCATCAGGGCGCTTACATCATAGGCAGCTACTGCCCTAATGAACATCTCACCATGGCCGGTACAGGAAATTGCGCAGGTATTATTATTGGCGTAGGTACCGGCCCCGATAATGGGACTGTCGCCGATTCTTCCGTATTTTTTGTTCGTCATACCCCCGGTACTTGTTGCGCCGGCGAGATTGCCATCACTATCCCGTGCAACCGCACCCACCGTTCCAAACTTCTTATCTTTCATCAATTCCTCCAGTTGCTGATGCGTATGATCCAGGGAATAGTTATCCGAGTCTCGTATGCTTTTCCATTGATCATAACGAAACTGAGAGAAAAAATATTCATCCGGTTCCAGTTTAATTCCCTGCCGGATGGCGAAGTCACCTGCGCCTTTACCATTCAGAAAAACGTGGTTGCTATGCTCCATTACTTCCGCAGCCAGTTCTATAGGATTCCGCACATTGCGAACGCTTGCTACGGAACCGGCTTCCAGGGTTTTGCCATCCATGATGGCAGCGTCCATTTCCTGAACACCCTTTTTAGTGAAAACCGCACCCCTGCCTGCATTAAAGAGTATATTGTCTTCCATTACTACAAGCGCGGCCTTTACGGCATTTATAGAAGATCCACCCTTTTCAAGCACGGCATACCCAGCGTTGAGCGCGTTGTCGAGCGCCAGCAGGTAAGCCTGTTCCAGGGCAGGCGTCATGTCTTCCTTCAAAATAGTACCTGCACCTCCATGAATAACAAGTGTAAATCTTGACATAGTAAGGGTTCTTTTAAGTGCAGCGAATTTAGCTATTTTACTACCGAATGGTTTCGAATGTTTTTTTCATATCATTGAAAAGCTATTAATAAACAGTTCAGATCCTGTTATATTTTCCATCCGTCTATTTCAGCAGCAGCTTGCATTCTTCCAGTAGTTGCTGTTTGTTGATAGCGGCAGTACCCACTTCCTCGCACACCAGACCACCGGCAAGGTTGGCTATTTCGGCCATCAGGTGTACGTTACCGGTAGCTGCGTAAATAAGTGATGCCACTGCTATCACCGTATCTCCCGCTCCCGAAACGTCTGCTATATTCCTGATATGAGATGGAATGATTACCGGAGTAGTAGTATTATTGTAGAAGACTCCTTTTTCTGAGAGTGTAATGAACGATATGGTATGTTGCAATCGCTGATGAAGGCGTTCATGGATCTCGCTAAGCGCAGGAGCAGTTACCTCTGCATGAAGCAGGTTAAAAGCTTCCGTAACTTCCTTAAGATTCGGTTTGAAGATTGTTACCCCTTTATAAGAAAAGAAGTTGCGGCGCTTTGGGTCAACGGTCGTTATTACTTTATGCCGGGTGCAAAGCTCAATGACTGAGGCAATGACTCTTTCAGTAAGCACTCCCTTATTATAATCTTCGAAAATGAGTACCTGAGGGCTGGCCTCTTTAATATACTTTTCAATGCTTTCTATCAGCTTTGTTTCGTCACTACCAGAAAGATCGTCGGTGATTTCCGCGTCCATGCGCAGCATCTGCTGATTCCTGCTGATAACGCGGGATTTGTTAGTGGTAATGCGCGTACCGCTGCCTATCAGCCATTCATCACTGATCTGCTCCTCTAGAAAACGCTTCCTTAAAATACCCGCATCGTCATCATTGCCTATTATCGAGAACATCGCCACTTCTGCTCCCAGTGAACGAATATTGAGTGCCACGTTCGCGGCTCCGCCCAGCCGGTGATCCTTTTTTCTTAGTGTTACTACCGGCACAGGCGCTTCCGGTGAGATGCGCTCCACATTGCCCCATAAATAGGTATCGAGCATTACATCGCCCACTACCATTACCTTTAATTGGCTGAACCCGGCGAACAATTTATCAAAATCAAATGCCATCCTTAAATAAATTATGCTTTTACTTTCTTTGCCACTGCAATATAGTATAAAGGAATGCCCGATAACACGATAATAAGTCCGGGCCATGTATAGTCAGGTTTGTAAACTACCAGCAACAGGCAGAAGCAAATGCCCATGACTATATAAATGCCTGGAAGTACCGGGTAACCGAACGCCTTATACGGCCTTTCTGCATTGGGCAGCTTCTTTCTTAGTATAAAAATGCCGGCAATCGTTAGCACATAAAAGATCACCACTACGAATGAGATCATATCCAGCAATTGCCCATAGCGGCCGCTGAGGCTCCATGCACATGCTACCAGGCATTGAATCCAAAGGGCGAACTGTGGCACGGCATTCTTATTCAACCGCGCGGTCTTTTTGAAGAACAGTCCATCTTTAGCCATAGAGTAGTAAACACGCGCACCAGCCAGAATTAGCCCGTTATTGCAACCGAAAGTGGATACCATGATCATGATAGCAATCAACGTAGTACCGAATGATGGAAAGATTTTATTGGCAGCAACCACAGCCACCCGGTCGTCTGCAGGAAAAGCAAGTTCATTTAGCGGCATCACGTTCAGATACATGAGATTAGCCGCGATGTAAATAATGGTGACGATGAGTGTTCCCAAAAAAAGACTAAGCCCTATATTCCTTCCCGGGTTCCTGATTTCGCCGGCAATAAAGGTTACATTGTTCCAGGAGTCGCTGCTGAAGATGGAGCCTACCATCGAGGCCGCTACGGCCCCTACTAATACCCCAGCCGAAACAGGAAACCACTGACCCGGCTGCAGCGCACCTGTTGCATCCTTACTCCCGTTGTTTTGCATGGCATCAAAGCCGGTAGCCCAGTTCTCTGTCCAGAAGCTTTCCTTCACCAGCAGAAAGCCGAAAACGATCAGGGCAAACAGTGCCAGCAGCTTGGCGGTAGTAAAAAGAGTCTGGATAAATCTGCCCTCTTTTACTCCCCTTGAATTGATATAGGTAAGCAACACGATGATCGCAATAGCAACCAGCTGGCCTGAATAGATTTTGGTAATGCCCGCATCGAAAAGAAAGTAATTATTACCCAGTTCGGGAACCAGGTAGGCCAGAAATTTGGAGAATGCCACTCCTACGGCTGCAATGGTGGCAGTTTGTATTACTGCAAAAAAGCTCCATCCGTATAGAAAACCCAATAACGGATTATAAGCTTCTTTGAGGTACACATACTGGCCTCCCGCTTTCGGAAACATGCCGCTCAGCTCTCCATAGCTGATGGCGGCAGTAAGTGTCATAAAACCGGTTATCAGCCATACCGCGATAAGCCAGCCGGCACTCCCCACGTTTCGAACGATATCGGCACTTACGATAAAAATGCCAGAACCTATCATAGTGCCCGCCACTATCATGGTGGCATCTATCAAACCGAGTGTGGGTTTAAACGAACCGGCGTGTTCAGACATAGAGTTGTGTTTATAAATTGAAGATAAACGTTTCTCTCTATTTCTTTTCTTCCTTACCCTTGGTGCGGGCATATTCGTCGTTCAGGCCCTGAAGCAATTCAGGAGTAATATTGAAAGCGGAATCTTTATAGTAGATAAACAGGGCTGGCTCGTAAGAAAAGACGAAAGAATAGTTCTTCGACTTGTTGAATTCTTTGAGATATTCTTCTATCTTGATCTGAATATCTCTCAGTTTTTTATTGCGGAGATCGTTGAGTTCTTGCTCGAGGCTCACCTTTTTTGCCTGGTAGTTTTGCTGCATCTGCCCGTATTCCCGCTGCACCTGCTCGCTTTCCGACTGCGACATCTGGGCGCCTTTCTTCTGCCATTCGCCGATCTTCTTCTGATAGTTCCGCTCCATGGCACCGAGATCGTTACCGATAGCTTCTTCCTTACTTTTCACCTGCTTGTATGAATCTTTTACATACTGGTAGTTATTCTCGATAGAGTCCATTTCAAAATAAGCTATTTTGAAATTACCCTGCTCTGTGGTTTTACTCGCCTCACCACCTTGCTTCGTATTAGATGCCGTTGTTGTTTTACTGGTAGTACTCCCCTTATAAAGCGCAACCGACGACACTGCCAATGCCACTATGCTTAGTATAACCGGTAATTGTTTCATGACCTTTTATTTGCAATATAACTACGAATTAAGCGAATAAAACCATACCAACCAACTTTAACAGTTTTAGGGCTGCTACCCCGGTATATCCTGCATGCGATGTATGATAATCGATGTTACAATAGCCGCGTAGCAAAAAACAAACGATCCGTTCCATTGCTCTTCAACGCGTGTATTCTAAAACCATTACGGGTAAGCACATTCAGGCAAAGCACTTCATCTTCCACGGAGTGAAGTTCCATAATGATCTGCCTTACAAGCGGCAGCCAGTCTAACGACCCGGAGAATAACGGGCTTTCCGCGCCTTCGATATCTATTTTAAGTATATCTACCCGGGTGATCCCGTATTCCCTAACAAGCGTGTTCAAGGAGATAGCTTTTACCTGCGGTTCATTATCTACAGCTGCAATCGTTTTGTTGTTGTAACTGAACAGGCTGTTTTTTAAACCAAGATAACCGTCCTTGTCATTTATCGCTGCCTGTAACGGTCTTATCTTACCGGCAGCGATGGCCTTTGCATGGTTTTTACACAACAGGGAAAAATTAGCGGGGGCGGGTTCCACGGCATAGATAACCGCGTCTGCACATTTATTCAGAAAAAACAAGCCGGAAATACCCACATGTGCTCCCAGGTCGATAATTACGGCGGCAGTATCACAAATCAATCCAGGGTAGTTATATGCTCGTTTCCAAAACAGTTCGTAGAAGATATCCAGGTCGCCGGAAAGCGTTCTCAGGTAAAGCGGATCTCCGCGTTGCTTAAGGGTGAAATGGTAGGCAACCGGCAGCTCATTAATGGGTTCGC